>DASRHX010000054.1:0-8506 GCA_035650295.1 Bryobacteraceae bacterium
CTGCTCCCACATGTTCAGCATCTGCGCCACGCTGAGGCCGCCATTGGCCAGCACGGCGCTAAAAACACGGCCACCCCGAAATGTTGTTTCGTACGGTGAAACGATTCGCGGGTCAAACCTCGCCATGTCTTCCCTGGTCAGGATTCCGCCGAGGTTTCGCACATGGTCGGCGATGCGGCGGCCGAGTTCGCCTTCGTAGAAGTCGCGCCATCCCGTTTGCGCGAGTCTCGTCAGCGTGGTCTCCATGTCGCGACGATGCCATTTGTCGTCCGGCTTAGGGAGGCGGCCTTCGGGAATCAGATGCTTCTCGGCCGCGGGATATCGCCGGATAACGGCCTCTCGCGCCCGGACTGCGTTGGCCATGGGTCCGAATGGCATGCCGTTGCTCAACATGTCGAGCGAAGGCTGAAACAGCGACGACAACTTCGCCCGGCCCCACTTCTCATGCAGACGGCCGAATCCGCCCATCACGCCGGGAACGCCGACGGCCAGAGGTCCGTTGATGTTCGCATCGTCGCGGACGGAGCAATGGTACTCGTTCTCGTTGATCGCCCTGCCCTCTCCCTTGGGCAGAACGTGATACATGCCATCTTTCGCCGCGGCGGGAGAGATCGAGTTTGCATCCAGGCAGAACGCGCGTCCACTCTTGCCTTCCAGGATGACGGCGCAGCACACGTAGCCTCCGATGTCGACATTGTGCGGCTCGATCATGCATGCGGCAAGCCCGGCAGCGACCGCGGCGTCAAAGGCATTGCCGCCGTGCGACAGGATTTCGCCAGCGGCCCGCACTGCGATCGCCGGCTCTGTAGCCGCGACGCCATAAGCCCCCGTCGTCTCTCGCCCCTCGCTGATCGTGCGAGCGGCTGCCGTGGACGCGGCGAAAGCGAGCATTTCTCTTCGGGTGAAGCCAGACATCGCGTAGACTTTTTAGAGATTGTATCCCATCAATTGGAAACCATTAGCCCTGCTATGGCTCACCTATTTCTTGAACTATGTCGACCGCCAGGTGATTTTCTCTATGCTGCCCGCTGTGCGCGGCGAGATCCCGATGTCGAATCTCGAACTCGGATGGGTCGGCTCGCTGTTCATCTGGTGTTACTCGCTCGCGTCACCGCTAGGTGGCCGGCTCGCCGATCGCTACGGCGCGGGTTCAATGGTGTTTGCGAGTCTCCTGTTGTTCAGTGGCGCAACGCTAGCCACCGGAATGAGCCACTCGGCCGCCGTGCTGCTGGCTGGCCGCGCAATTCTCGGCGTCACTGAGTCCTTCTACTTCCCCGCCGCGGTCAGCTTATTGGGCAGCTTGCATGCAAGCGCCGTGCGCTCCCGCGTGATCTCGCTGCATGGATCGGCGCAGTTCGCAGGAGCGGCCATGGGCGGATGGTTCGGCGGATGGATGGCCGAGCGCTTCGGCTGGCGCAGCACCTTCCAATGCCTTGCCGTTGCAGGGTTGGTGTGGGCCGTTGTGGTCGCCCAGACATTGCCGGGCGGGCGCCCAAAGGCCACCAATTCCATGTCCGACAGTGGCCGATGGGGCGATCTGCTAGACCGCCGTTACGCAGCTCTGCTGGCGGCGTTCTTCGCTCTCTGCGCTATGTTGTGGATGCTCTATGCATGGCTTCCGCTTTTTCTGCACGAGAAGTTCAACCTCAGCCTGAGCGAGAGTGGGTTGCAAGCGACGATCTTTCTCCAGAGCGGTTCATTAGCAGGTATCCTCGCCGGCGGAGTCGCGGGCGACTGGTTGAGCCGCCGCCTGCGCGCCGGGCGCCTGATGTTGGCGGCAGGCGGATTGCTGGCGGCATCTCCCTTTGCGGTGTGGATCCTCGCCGCGCCCGAGCTGTGGCTCGCATCCATAGCGGCTGCCTGTTTCGGTTGGTTTGCCGGCCTAATGATGGCAAATAACGTCGCCGCGGCGTATGACCTCGTCGCCGGACGTTCGTATGGACTCGCCGCTGGTGTGCTGACGTTGGTTGGCGGACTCGCGGGCGGGCTCTCGATCCTCTTCGCCGGCGCCTGGAAGGACAGCTATGGCATCGAGTTCCTCATGCGCTGGGCGGCGGGCGCGGCGGCTGTGAGTGCGATCTTGCTGGCCGCGATCGTGTCGCGTTACCCTGATCGCTTGCTCAACGATGAAAATTCGGCGCATTGAAACAATCCCCGTGCAGGTTCCACTGCGGCCGCGGCGGATGATCCGGGCGAGCCTCGGCACGCACGCGGTATCTCCGTTCCTGCTCGTACGTGTGCACACGGACGACGGACTCGTGGGGCTCGGCGAGGTGTCTTGCACGCCGCGGTGGAGCGGCGAGGATCAGGTCACGGCAGCACACCTGATCGCCGCCTACTTCGAACCGTTGTGGATTGGCGAAGACGCGCGCAACGTGGAGGCACTTACTCGCAAGCTGCGGCTCGGCGCGGCGGGCAATCCATTCACCAAGGCCGCGCTGGAGATGGCGCTGTGGGATCTGCTCGGCAAAGTGGCTGGCCTTCCGGTCTACCGGCTGCTGGGCGGCGCGGTACGCGACAGCGTGGAGACGAAGTTTTCCGTATCGGGGGTGCCGCCGGCCGAAGCGGCGGATCTCGCCAGTTGGGCTCGCGGCGAGGGTTTCACTTCCATGAAGGTGAAGGTTGGTGTGGGTCCGGAGGATGTTGAGCGCGTGAACGCGGTACGGGAAGCCGCGGACGTGATCCCGGGCGTAGATGCAAACGGGGGTTGGGACGTGGTGACCGCCGTTCGGATGGTTTTGAGGATGGGTGAGATCGCCTTTGTCGAGCAGCCCGTCTCTCCCGGCGATGCAACGCGTATGGCTCAGGTGAAGCGCGGCGTGCGTGTGCCCATCGTGGCCGATGAGAGTCTCTACACCGCGGACGATGCGATGCAGTTGATTCAGGCGAAGGCTGCCGATGTTTTCTCGATCTACGTGGGCAAGAGCGGCGGCATCGCCAACGCGAGACGGATCGCCGCGATTGCCGACGCCGCGGGAGTGCCCTGCACGATCGGCAGCAATCTAGAGCTCGGCGTCGCCAGCGCGGCCATGCTGCATCTTGCGGTTGCCACTCCCGCGATCACCTGGCCGTGCGATATTCTCACTCCATTTTTCTATGAGGACGATGTGCTGCGGGAGCCACTGGACATCCGGGCGGGGATCGCGTTCGTGCCCGAGCGGCCCGGTCTCGGCGTCGAGTTAGACGAAGAGAAGATCGCGCGCTACCGGGTGGACCGATGACTCCTCTGTGGATCACGCAGCCGGTGCGCGCTCGACAGGCTATGGTGACGACGGCCGATGAGCACGCGACGCGAGCGGGCGTCGAGGTGCTGCGCGAAGGCGGGAGTGTTGCGGATGCGGCGGTCGCCATTGCATTCGCCCTCGGCGTGACCCAACCTGGCATGTGCGGCATCGGAGGCGGCGGCCACGCGCTGCACCGCACAGCCGAAGGAATGGCGTACTTCCTTGATTTTCGCGAGCGGGCGCCGCTGTCGGCGACGCGTGACATGTTTTGCGGCGATCGATCGAGCGTGCATGGATGGACAGCCGCCGCGACCCCTGGAGCCGTACGGGGCCTGTGGGATCTTCATCAGTCGCATGGACGGATGCCGTGGGCTCGGTTGCTGGAGCCTGCGATCCGGCTGGCCAGAGACGGGCATGCCGTAAGTTGGCAGCGTTCGATGGCCGCCCGCGACGCCGTTTCCCTACAATTCGATCCAGAGTGCGCTCTGCGGAAGCAGGCAGGCGAACCGCTGGTTCAGCCTGAGCTGGCCGCGACGCATGAGCGCATTGCGGCGGGCGGCGTGGACGAATTTTATCGTGGCGAGACGGCGCGGCGGTTGGCCGCGGAGATGGCTTCACACGGCGGCGCGGTGACGCTTTCCGATCTTGCGGCTTACAGGTGTGCCGTGCGGGCACCTATCACCGCCCGGTACCGCCATTACGACATCATCACAGCCCCACCGCCCAGCGGCGGCGGCTTCAGCCTCGTGCGCATGCTCGCGGTCCTGGAGCCGCATGATTTGCCGATGCTCGGCCACAACTCGTCGGCGTATCTCGATTTGCTGGCGAGAACGATGCGCGACGCCGTAGAAGAGCGAGTCCGCATCGTCGGTGATCCCGAATTCGCGCACACGACCCACTTCAACGTCGTGCATGCAAGCGGCGAGGCGATTGCGTTGACCTTCACGCTGAACGGCATCTACGGATGCGGCGTCACGGCGCCCGGTCTCGGTTTCCTGTTGAACAATAATATGGACAACTTCGCAACGCGGCCGGGTCAGCCGAACCAGTATGGGCTGGTGCAGTACGAAGTAAATGCGATCGAGCCGGGCAAGCGGCCCGTCTCTTCGATGACGCCGACGATGGCACTGCGAGACGGGCAACTCGCGCTTGTGACCGGCACGCCCGGCGGCCCGACGATCCCCACCGCCGTGTTGCAGATTGTGCTGAACGCGCTCGATTTTGGCATGAATGCCTCCGATGCGCTGCTTATGCCGCGCGTGCACCATCAGTGGCGTCCGGATGTGCTCTATCACGAGGCGGGCTTTTCACAGGACACTCTCCATTTGCTGGCGGAGTGCGGACACGTGCTGCAGCCGCGATTGGCGAACAACGACGCGAGCATGGTGCGGATCGAAGGCGGATGGCTCGAAGGCGCTGTGGACCCGCGGCGGGAAGGCCGAGCGGAAGGGATATGACGGAGATCGACATTGCCCAATTCGAAGTATTCGCCACGGGCCTGGATCATCCCGAAGGGCTCGCTTTCGATGCGGAAGGCAACCTGTGGGCGGGCGGCGAAGCTGGGCAGGTGTACTGTATCGATTCGACGGGACGCTCGCGCATTGTGGCTGAATGCGGGGGCTTCACGCTCGGCATGGCCTTCTCGGGCGACGGCGAGCTGTTTCTGTGCAACTCCGCCAAGGGAGTCTTGTGCGTAAAGCCGTCGGGTAAGTGGGACGTGTTCGCCGATGGCATGTTGTGCCCAAACTCCCCGGCGTTCGATCGCAGCGGCGATTTGTGGGTCAGTGATTCGGGTAAATGGAAAAAGAATAACGGGCGCGTGCTGCGCTTTCGTTCGGACGGAACGCAACGGGTAATGGCGGAAGGCTGGGGCTATGTGAACGGCCTTTGTTTCGATGCGTCGGGCACGCTGTACATCGCGGAGAGCGACAGCCGCAGGATCTTGCGGCTCGATGGCTCGGTGGCAGCCCGAGAAGTGGGCCGCACACCCGATGGACTGGCGTTTGCGCCGGACGGCTCGTTGTTCGTCGCCTGTTATGCATCCGATGATGTCTGGCGCATCGATCCGCAAGGGAACATGAGGCGATACTCTCACGACCCGGATGCGATCCTACTGTGCCGTCCTACCAACCTCGCGATCCATAATGGCTACCTGTACGTGACGAACCTGGGACGCACGACGATCGTGAGGTGCCGGCTGTGATCAATCTCGAGGGCAAGAGCGCGCTGGTGACCGGCGCGGCTCATGGGATCGGCGCGGCGATCACGCGTATGTTCCGCGACGCGGGAGCGTGCGTGGTCGCCGTGGACATCGAGGGGAGCGATAGCGAGTGGTTCTTCCGCGCGGACGTGTGCTCGGAAGCCGATGCGGATAAGGCGGTAGAACACCTGGTGAAGGCAACTGGCAAAATCGACGTGGTGGTAAACAACGCTGCGTGGATGGGGCAAGGGCACGCATTGATTGGCTCCACCGAGGAAGAATGGCAGCGTTCATGGGAGGTTAACCTTATCGGCAGCCGCAACTATACGCGCGCCGCGCTTCGGCACATGCTGCCGAAGAGGAATGGATCGATCATCAACATCGCGTCGATACAGGCGATCGCGGCGGCGCGTGATTCGGTAGCCTACACAACAACCAAGGCGGGATTAATCGGGTTTACGCGCAGCGTCGCCAATGACTACGGACCGAACAACATCCGCGCCAATGCAATTTGCCCCGGGGCTATCCGGACCCGCATTTCGCCGGCGGAAGGAAGCGACATGCACGCGAGACAGATCTCGAAGACGTTCCTGGGCAGAACCGGCACAGTGGAGGATGTCGCCTACGCTGCGCTCTACCTTGCGTCGGATGCGTCGGCGTATGTGACGGGCGCGATTCTCGCCGTGGATGGCGGCTGGAGTGCGATGTAAGGAGGATGCATGCGACACATCCGATTGACCTACTCGAGCGGAGAGAGCGTGGTCGCCGAGATGCTGGACGAGGAGGCGCCGGCCGTTTGTGACTACATCTGGAGCCTTCTACCGATCGAGGGCCGAACAATTCACGGAATGTATTCGGGGGCGGAGGTGTTCCTGCTGATCGACAAGCAGCATCCGGTGGTGCGCGAGAATATAGTGCACATTCCGCTGCCCGGCGAGCTACTCTACTTCTTCGATGACGGTGCCGGCGCCGTGGGGAAACGCGGACCGGTGGGAGAAATCTGTCTGGTGTATGGCCGGGGCGTGCGGTTGACGGCGCACGAGGGACTGCCGGCGCAAGCCAGCCTTTTTGCACGAATTCCGGGCGATTGGAAGCGCGACTGGGTGGAGTTCGCCAAGGCTTGCCGCAACTCACGCTGGGAGGGACCGCAGTTGCTTCGCATCTCGCCGGTTTCCGAGTGAGGCTTCTCACAAGCGGGCCTGTCGAAAAAACGGCCGCACTCCTTAACTGCGCATGTCTGTCGGGCAACTACACGCCAGCCACTGTGGTGCGGTGCATGACTCGCCGCAGGGGTAATTCGTAGTTGCGGATCGCACGGTGCTGCGTCAGGCAGTTATCCCACATGAGCACGTCGCCGGCTCGCCAGCGGTGCGTGTAGAGCGTCTCGGGCCTCACGATGTGTGCAAAGAGTTGCTGCAGCAGCACGGCGCCCTCGTCGACTGCGAGGCCTTCGATCGCCGTCGTGAAGCCTTCGTTGACAAAAATTACCTCGCGCCCCGTGATCGGGTGCTGGCGGATCACGGCGTGGCGCACGTCGGGCACCTTCTTCAGTTGCTCTTCGCTCAGCGCGCCGCGGCCGCCAGCCGACTGCTGCTTCTGATAACGATCGCCGTAGCGGTGAATGGCGGTGACCCCTTCGAGGCGCTCCTTGAGACTCTGGGGGAGCGTTTCGTATGCATAGGCGGCGCTGGCGAATAGCGTCTCGCCGAGGACGACGCCGTCGCGAATTGGCACATCGAGCGCGTAGAGTAGGGAACAGCGGCTCGGGTTCGCAATGTAAGAGAGGTCGCTGTGCCAGTACTGTCCGGCGTCGGCGAGTCCGATGTTGCGCCCGTCCTCTATTACATTCGATACCACCAGGATCTCTGGATAACCGGGCTTCAAGTACTGTGTAGCGACGTGGATCTCAAGTTTGCCGAGTCGGCGGCTGAACGCAATGTGCTGCTCCGGCGTTAGCTTTTGATCCCGAAAGACGATGACCCCGCGATCATGGAAGAGATCCTCGACCGCGCGAAACGTGGCTTCGTCAAGCGGCTGCGACAGATCAAGACCAGTGATTTCCGTGCCCAGCGGAGCTGCGCTATGGGTGATTTGCATGGCGTCGTAGTGTCCAATTATTCCATCTCCTTCAGATCGTGCGGCATTTGCTTTCAAGCGTTCGACCTCTGGTGCTGTTCTTCGGGGCCGTCGTGGTCTTCCGGCCACCTGCCGCCTCAAATCCGGCGCACGGCTCGGAATGCCTTCGCGTAATTCCTGGTACCGTCAAGGATCGATTTCCCTCCCAGATCCCCCATCGTGGGGCCATCCGCCCGTTTGCGGCTGGATATGAATCGATGGTGATTTTCAGAGTCGCGCCCCAGGTACATTCCAACATGGTCGATCTGTGATCCATCTTTCGAATCTGCATCGAAGAACACGAGATCTCCGATGCCGATACGAGAGAAGTCCTCCACTTGAATGCCCGCGTCCTCTATTACCAGGACACCCGGTCCGGACTTACAGATCTCGAATGCCCGGCGAGGCATCGCACGACGACTTCTCTGCGGTTTCAGGCATAGAGGAATCACGCTCGCGTATGCGTCTCCGGGCAGGTGTGGCCGGTACCCCCATACCATCCGGATGAACCCGGAGCAGTCAAGGCACTGAAACTGCCGTTTCTCGGGCTTATCGACGGCCTCCCGATAGGTCCACGCCATGCCGAGGTAATCGTTAAAGTCGGCCCCTTCCTCGCGTTCACCTTCGACTAGAGGCCCATAGGAGGCATCGCCGGCGATCTGTATCTGACCCTCAAAGATCGGCGGAGCGCCGGACACATACTGCATTGCGACGCCCAGAACGTCAGGATACGCGCGCAGGTTGGCGCGGCGGGCGTACTCCACCCATTCTGTGTTCACGCGCCCGGAAAACGGAACTGGCAGCGTGCGAATCCACACTCTGTGGGCCACCACCGGCGAAACTCGCGGTTCGGAGAACGTACGGGTTGGACCGGCCATCGCGACAGTGTACGCACCTTCCGTAAATGTTGCGATCAAACGGCCACGTGCATCCTTCAGTTGAACGGTCCCTGGCCGGGCGCCTCGTT
>DASRHX010000055.1:0-3297 GCA_035650295.1 Bryobacteraceae bacterium
ACCGCCGCGGCCATGTCGATTGCCGCCGCTGCCGAATCTTACAAAGTTACTCTTTTCCAGGAATCGATTGTGAACGGATCCACGTTGAAGCCCGGCGATTACAAGGTGGTGGTTGCCGATAACAAGGCGACGATCACGGCAGGCAAGAACAAAGTGGAAGCACCTGTCAAAGTCGAGACTGCGGAAAGCAAGTTCAACTCCACGTCCGTTCGGTATCAGAACGGCGACGGTAAGTATCGCGTGAAAGAAATTCGGCTTGGCGGCACCAGCACCAAGCTCATCTTCGAAGTCAACTAAGTTTCCCCAACCGTCCGGCGGATGACCGCCGGGCCATCCCTCCAAAGCCCGGTGTAAGGCGGTCCGATTCTCCTTGCACCGGGGTTTTTTCCAATAGCCATACTCTTCCGTTGGTAAACTGGTGGCTTGATGCGGAGTTTCGCAGCGCAGCTGGCCGTTTTCGTTTTTCTAGTTCTTCCCGCCGCGGGTCAAACCTATCTCACAGTGCCGTTGGACAATCGTTCGCGCGATGCCAATCTCGACTGGATTGGCGAAAGCATTTCCGAGTCGCTGCGTGCAGCCCTACAATCCTCCGATTTGGCGGTCGTCAGGCGCGAGGAGCGCGAAGCGGGTATCAAGCGCCTATCCCTTCGGCCAGGTTCCAGCCTCAGCTTCGCCTCGCTAATCAAAGTCGCCGAGAATGTCGAAGCCGACTTTCTGATATATGGGCACTTCGAGTTCACACCAGCGGCACACAGCGCAATTGCACCCGTTTCCGCGCCGGCGGTCCCTTCACCAGAGCAGCCGGGGTATCCTGCGTTGGCGTTGCCCGCCGCTCCGCGCGGACAGCTTCGCATCGACCTGCGTATTTTCGATCGCCGCCACATTCAGCAGACCGCTGAGATCATCGAACGCGGCCCAATAGAGGATCTGGCGCTGCTGGAGACACTGGTGTCGTGGCGTGCGATGCGCTTCCTTGTTGCGGACTTTCGAATGACGCGGGAGCAGTTCGAGCGCCGCCATCCCGCGGTGAAGCTTACGGCCAAGGAATACTACATCCGCGGACTCATGGCTGCAAACAAAGAGGCGCGGCACCGCTTTTTTGCCCAGGCTGTCCGTCTGGAGCCCAAGTTCGCGCAGCCTTGCTATTACCTCGGCCGCATGCAGTGGGACATGGACAACTATCGAGTGGCCGCCGGTTGGCTGGAGAGAATCTCTCCCGAGCAGGATCACTATTGGGATGCCCTGTTTTATCTCGGGCTCAGCCGCTATCAGGTGTCCGACTTTGAGCAATCATTGACGGCTTTTCGCCAGTTGGCTACACGCCACGCCGTGCCGGAGGTGATCAACAATATTGGCGCCGTCGAGTTGGCGCTTGACATGCCTGAGGCCCTCAGCCATTTCAAGGCGGCGCTCGAGAAGGACCCCGCCGATCCCGATTACCACTTCAATGTCGCCTATGCTCTTTGGCGGAGGGGTGAGTTTGAAGCCGCCGCCCGGGGATTCCGCGCCGTGCTCGATCGGGTCAACGACGATCAGGACGCAATCCTACTTCTCGGCAGGTGCCTGAAGCATAGTGGACCTCGCCAGGGCGACCTGCGCACGGAGGGATTGGAGAGATTAAAGGAAGAGTTGGATCTGGCCGATTTTCGTCCCGCTCGTGTTGCCGGTAGATGACGGGCGGCAGCAGCATATAGGCGTAAAATAGTCTTTTGTCACGATTCTGCCTTTTGTTGGTTTGCGCTTTCCGCGCGCTCACCCACGCTCAATCCACGCCGCCTGCTGCTGTTCCGGTTGCCGCGAAGGCTGCCGCCACGCGTTCGCCGCGCATGCAGGCCTCCGGACAACGTAACGAGAACGTTGCCCTACAACGCATCGACAACAATGTCATCAAAGAGGCCGGGATTCGCCTGGGCATTCAGACGACGTTGATTCATGAAGCTCCACCCGACGGTGTTTATTACGCGGCTGAATTTGGCCAGCCCGCGAACAGGCCGCCGTTCCTGGCAGCTCCCACGCGGCAGTCTTCGTGGCACGCAGATCTTTTTGCCGACCATCGCAACAGCGTGTTCAATTCGCGCACCTTCTTCCAGGTAGGCTCCGTTCAGCCGTCGCGGCGTAATACTTACGGCGTGCGCTTCACCGGAGAGGCCGGGCCGCTTGGTTATTTGACCGGTACATTCGGGCAGCGCAAGATACGCGGGATGGTGAACGGAAACGTGCTTGTGCCGCTCGAGTCCGAGCGTACGCCCCTGACGACCGACCCGGAGGCCCGCGCGATCGTTCAGCGTTTTCTCGACGCCTATCCGGCCACTCTGCCCAATCGGCCGGACTACGATCCGCGCGCATTGAATACGAACGCCCCGCAGCGCATTAATGAGATCGATTCTTCTCTCCGTCTGGATCGCGACACGTTCGCCAAGGGCCGGCTGTCGATGAGTCACACGCTATTGCGCAGCAACACGAGCGCGTTTCAGTTGGTGGCGGGGCAGAATCCGGATGCGGAAATTCATACACATCGTTCCCAAATTGCGTGGCACGGCAGTTTGAGCGAGAGCACCAACGCCGATTTCGGCGCGAGCTTTCAGCGTGTTCGTTCCTTATTGAAGCCCGAGCCAAACGCCGTTGGCCCGCGCGTGCGCTTCGGTTTTCAGATTGAAGAGCTGGGCCCAACCAGCGAGTTCCCCATCAACCGCGCGTTCAATACGTTTCGCTATGCCGTCTCTTTCGCCACGCGCGTTGGCGACCGCCACACATTTGCTTATGGCGGCGAGTTCAGCCGCTATCAATTGAATGGCCGGGAAACCAACAATGAACGTGGGTATGTGATTTTCAGTAGTGCTAACGGCCGCAGTGCAGTGGAAAATTTCCGCCTCGGGCTTCCGGCATTTTATGAGATCACGCTGGGTGATCTACATCGGGGATTTCGCAATAACTCCGGCGCCCTACATTTTTCCGACCGCTGGCGTCTCACATCGCGCCTGCAACTGTTCTACGGCCTGCGGTATAGCTTCCTTACCACGCCGACTGAGGTGAATGGACACCTTGCGCCCGGCTATCCGTGCGACTGCAACAATTTCAGCCCACGCCTGACGCTGGCGTGGCAGGCCCCGCGTTCGTGGATGATGCGCGCCAGCTATAACGTCAGCTTCGGCGACCTGCAGCCGGTCACTTGGCAGCAGGTGCGCAACAACGCACCCGGAGCCCGCTACATTCAGATTCAGAACCCAAGCTTGACGAATCCTTTGGGATCGCTTCTTTCCAACCCGAGTGCCTTCCGCAATAGTCCCACTTACCTCG
>DASRHX010000056.1:0-3201 GCA_035650295.1 Bryobacteraceae bacterium
GTCCGAGCCCGCCCTGGCGGGTGAACAGGCACTGCGGGTCGTTCCATACGAGGTGCTGGCGCAGCGTGGCGGTGTGCGTGGTGACCTCGTCGATATAGATCGTATCCTTGGGCATCACGGCGTTCAGCGACGCGCACAGCCATACCGGATCGATCGGTGACGTCTTGCGCGCCGCCGCCTGCGCCGCATTTCTTTTCTCGACGAGCGCATCGTGCGCCGCGGCGAGTTCCTTGCGTCTCGTTTCCACGGCAGCCTTATCGATTGTCGCGGTATCCGCCAGATCGCGCAGCGTCTGCGCCGCATTGCCTTCCAGGTACATGTCGGCCTGATGGCTTTGATAGACCATGGCCGAGTTGTGCGGCGCCTCGTCCACCATGGCGATCACGGCCTTGGGCGGACGGTTGCTCGGCGGATACCAGGGGACGCGCGTGCGGACGACGATCGCAAGGTCCATGTCGTTCCAGAACGGTTTGATGTCGGTTCCCTGATAAAGCGGATGATCCTTGGGGAAGTTGGCGAACAGAGCGCCGGGCTTCTCAACCACCGGCAGAGCGAACTTCTCGCACAGCGCCACCAGAGCCTCGTAGGTCGCGACCTCCTGGCCGGCGCCCTCGGTGAGCACGACCGGGTGCTTCGCCTTGGAGATCTGCGCGGCGAGCTTTTCAATGTCTTCCGGCGCAGTCAGCATGCGCGGTGCGGGCGGAACCGTGCGTGGATTGGCCGGGGGTGTCCAGCCATCCATCAGCGTTTCTGTCGATACCGACAGGTAAGTGGGACCGGTCGGTTGCCGCTGCGCCCGCTCGCCGGCGCGGATGACGCTTTCGTAGAGCGTGTAGGCGCTGCCAGCGACAGAGGCGTACTTGACGATCGAATCGACCAGGTGGGTCGTGCCGCCGACGATGCTGAGGTTGTTAATCCACTGGGCGCCCGGATCGAACTCCGGTTGCTCGCCGTAGGTCATCGACTCGCCGGAGATCACCACCATCGGGACCCCGGCGACAAAAGCGCCGTGCATGCCCATGGCGCCCTGCAGCAGGCCGGCGCCCGCATGCAGCAATACGCCCTGCATTTTGCCGGTGGCCAACGTGTAGCCCGCCGCGATGTCGACGGCGAGTGTTTCGTGCCACACGTCCAGCAGTTTGGGACCGTCCTTTTTCCGGTGGATTTGGTCGGCCATGGCTTCCCAGACCGGCGCCCATTCGGTCCCCGGCGAGGACAGGATGTATTCAACTCCGAGCTTGCGGAATGCTTCGACTAAGGCGCTGCCGCCGTCGAACTGGTTTTTCATGGTTGGTCTCCCCCAATGGTTTTCTTGTGGTGTGTATTATCTCACGCCTGAACGCGCAAGGCCCCTGATAGCAATTCTGGAGCAGCGTCGCCGCGCAATCCTGGAGGGTCGAAGTGCTGGAGCTTGGCAAACCTTCATTCATTTCTTTCTCGTAGGCGAGCAGCTTCTTGATACCGCACAGGCACTTTTGAATTCGACTTCGCAACTTCTTGCTCGCGATTGCCGCGCCGTCGCGCAGCTTGTCCCAGGCGATTTGCGGATGGACGCGGCCGCCTAGACCGCAATCGGTGCCGGAAAGCTTCCGCCAACCTGACTCTAAACCTTCGCTTCCAGAACTAAGTTGAACGGCGTTGTCTTGGCTTTTCTGAACTCGCTGAAGCCAGCTTTGGTGAACACGTTGGCCAGGCGCGCCTCGCCCGCCTGCGCGCCGAGCGCGGCGGCGCCATCCTCCGAAAGCGAATGCGCGCAGCAGAGCGTCGTCGAAGCCGAGTAGTAGAGACGGCCGACGGTGTTCAAGTTTTCTTCCACCCGATCGTTGGCGAAGGGCTCGACGAGCATCACCGTACCGTTCTCGGCCAGCGCTCTTTTGGCATGCCGCGCGGCGCTCACCGGGTCGCCCATGTCGTGCAAACAGTCAAAGAAGCAGATCAGGTCAAAACCTTCCGCAGGATAACTCGTGGCGCTGGCCACTTCGAAGCTGAGCCGATTTTCGATCGCCGTGTTGCGTGCAATGCGGCGAGCGGTTTCGATCGATTTCTCATGGTAATCGAAGCCCCAAAAACGCGACCGTGGGAACGCCTCGGCCATGAGGATGGTGGAATGACCATGACCGCAGCCCACGTCCGCGACTTTGGCGCCGTCGCGAAGCTTTTCCTCCACGCCGCGAAGCGCCGGCAGCCACTCGTGAACCAAACTGTTCCGGTAGCTGTTTCGGTAGAAGGCCGCGACGCCGCAAAAAAGACGCTCGTGGTGCTCGTCCCAAGCGACGCCTTTGCCGGTGCGAAACGCGTCGATGGTTTTCTCTTCGTCAAGGAACATGGAAACCGGCACTTCCCAAGCAGGCGGCATAAATACCGGGCTGTCGTCCTCCGCCAACACCAGCGCCTGCTCCGGCGTGAGCTCGTAGGTGGCGGTCGTCGCATGATAAAGAACATAACCGGCCGCCGCCTGGCTATTGAGCCACTCGCGCACGTAGCGCTCCGCGCAACCTGACCGTTTGGCGATTTCCGATGAATCGAGTGGTCCGACGTAAGCCATGGCTTTATAGAGCCCGAGCTTGTGTCCCAGCACGGTCATCACACCGCCATAACCGGCGGCCAAGTCGGTGACGGCCTTTTCGACGAATTCACTAAGCTTTCGCTCGTCAACCTTCATGATAAAATCCTCCTCGCAAAATATTTCTTGCGCAGAAGATAACCTTGCTCGGCGGGCGAGGGGAGAGGCAGTTTGCGCAAAATGGGTCCGTTTAGGCCATGAAGGACGAAAAATGAAAGCAGATCCCAAAAGCGTGCGCGTCTGCCTTGTGGCGATTCCCGAAGTAATGGCTTCGACGTTGATGGGACTTTATGACGTCTTGAACTCGTTCAGTTTGCTCGGCACTTACGGCGACGGGCTGGCCGGCCGCGCTCACTTCAAAGCCGAGATCGTCGCCACCACTGCGGGCGCGCTTTCCTCCGCGAGCGGAGTGCCGGTCGAAGCCGAGCGATCGATCAAGCAAATCGATTCGGCGGACGTGATCATTATTCCGTCGATCCTGGTCGAGCGAGGAGAGTGGCAACAGGGTCGATATCCGGCGCTCGTCGAATGGCTGACCGAGATGCATGCTGCGGGAGCGCAACTGTGTTCCACCTGCTCGGGCGTCTTGCTGCTCGCGGAAACCGGCCTGCTCGACGGCAGGGATGCAACAGTGCACT
>DASRHX010000057.1:0-2463 GCA_035650295.1 Bryobacteraceae bacterium
TCCTCCCCAAAGCCCGCCCGACGAGATCAAGTCAAGCCCGCTCGTAAACGCGGCGGGTTGGGTCGAAGTCAACCAGAATTCAATGCAACACGTGCGTTATCCGAACGTATTCTCGCTAGGCGACGTGAGTTCGACGCCGAATTCGAAGACCGCGGCGGCCGTGCGCAAGCAGGCGCCGGTGGTCGTCGACAACATTCTCCACATGATGGGAAAGACGGCGGTTGGGGGCGGACGGCTATGCGTCATGCCCACTGACCACAGCTTTCGGCAAGGCCATCCTGGCGGAGTTCATCTACGGCGGGAAGGTCACGCCCACCCTGCCGCTCAACCCCGCCAAAGAACATTGGGTCGGCTGGTGGATCAAAGTGACCGGCCTGCCGTTGATGTACTGGAAATACATGTTGAAGGGGCACGTGTGGTTCCCGAAGCATAACACCGCCTTCAAGGGGGATATCGCCTGACGATCGTGTGGCGAAGCTGCATCAGCACTGAGGAGAGAGCGTCCTGCCGGTCACATTGGCAAAGTAGAGGCCATTTTGCGCGTCGCCGCTGTTAGCGTCCGTTAGAAATTCTGGCGAAACTGCTCCACAGGACTCGATCCGTAGCTCATCAGTCCGCCTACTTCGACAAAATCGCGGTTCGGATAGATCGTCGGCAGCGCGTGTGCGGCTCCGCTTGGCCTGCTCCCTGCCGCCGCGACCCTCGGTGATACCGGGCTGGCCGCGGCTGCGGTGCCGCCTGACGCGGTCCGCCCCCACTGCGGTCGCGAGGGGCCGGTGTCGGACGGATACCACGTGTGGACCGGATGCTGGTCCTTGGCGAGTCGCACCTGCGCAGATACTTTCTTCTTATGCGGCGTACTACAATGAGGTCCGCACGCACTTGGCGCTGGGAAAAGACGCGCCCCTAGGTCCGGCGGTAACGGACCGGTACCATCGTTGCCATCCCGATCCTGTCCGGCCTGCATCACAACTACGTCCGGATATGATTTTCGGAAGGACAGCCGTGCGGACTGTTTCGCCGAGCGCTGATATGATCCGCGACCCATCAAGGGAGGACATTATGATCGACAAATCCGACACATCACGCCGCGATTTCGTTGCCGCCGCCGTCACCGTGGGGGCCGCCGCCGGCGCCGCAAGCGGCGCGCTGGCGCAAGCGCAGCCGCCATCCAACCTGCGCTTCTCGAATCCGCCCGGGATGTCGAAGCCGCCGTCCTACAGCCACGTGGTCGAAGTCAACGGCCCGCACCGCACGGTCTATCTCGCCGGCCAGACCGGAGCCGACGCCAATGGCAAGGTCGCCGAAGGCATCCGCGCGCAGACGGTGCAGGTTTTGGAGAACGTCAAGACCGCGCTCGCGTTCGCCGGCGGCGGGTTCGAGCACGTGGTTAAGATCACCAGCTATCTCGTCGACCTTGAGCGCGACGGCGTGGTGTTCCGCGAGGTGCGCGCCTCCTATTTCCCGAACAAGGCGGCGCTGCCCGCGAGCACGCTGCTGCAGGTGTCGCGGCTCGCCAATCCGGCCTACCTCGTTGAGATTGACGTGATCGCAGTTCTACCGCCGAAGGGGTGAAGTTGTACGCGCGGTTATAATTTTCGGGAAAAACAGGCACCTTCCTGCGCAACCATATGCCGGCGTTGCGTTGGGCTGTCTCCTGTCGCACAGGAGATTGCGCGTACCTTTGGTATCGGTATCGACAAAGACATCGTCCGCCGGTGCTCGCGAAACACTATCGACCCGGAGCAGGAAGCGATGGCGCGTCTTGGCTGAGCTTTATCGGGCATATGAAGGACAGCCTGTGGAGCGTCGATTTGTTTCGCTGCGAATCGATACTCTTGCGCAGCCATTGGATCATGGTGGTGATGGACGTGTTCACCCGTCGGATCATCGGATTTGGCGTTGAGCGCGCCGATCTCTGTGGCGCTCCGATTTGGCGGATGTTTAGCCAGATTATCGCCGGAAAGTCGCTTCCTCGACACCTGAGTTCCGACCACGACCCATTATTTCGGTTCGATCGTTGGCTCGCCAATTTGCGCATACTCGAGGTCGAAGAGATCAAATCGATCCCGCTCGTACCCGTGTCCCATCCCTTCGTGGAACGGCTGATCGGGACGATCCGACGGGAGTTTCTTGACCACGTGCTAATCTGGAACGCCGTCGACCTAGGGCGAAAGCTGGAAGAGTTCAGAAATTATTACAACGAGAATCGCGTTCACCAGTCGCTCAATGGCAGAACTCCAGGAGAACGATCTGGCCAGCCGCCGCCGGCTCATGCCGTTCTTGACCACTACGCATGGCGGTACCATTGCCGCGGTCTGTTCCAGATGCCGATCGCCGCGTAAATTTACGAATTCGCCATGGACACGAGCATCTGTCTGACGTATTGCCATCGGCACAAACGCTTATTGAGCTCGCTACTGCCGGGCGCACTCGTCACCCAGTCTAGGTTCAAATCAGGGG
>DASRHX010000058.1:0-2236 GCA_035650295.1 Bryobacteraceae bacterium
TCGGACGCACGTGGCGCACCACTTCGGCCAGTGTTGGTCCTTTGCCCTCTTCATCGAGCTTCCATCCCTTGCATTCGGCGGCAGGGCGCGCGTACGCCCTCTGATAGTCGCGCAGCTCATCACCCATGTCGGAAGTGAGCAGCCCTTGCCGGTCCACACACCAAAATCGCTTGGCCGCATCCTCTTTGGAGAGCCCCTCGTTCACCATCACATTGCGAATCTGGTCGGCGACTCCGATACCAGCCGTGCCCGCTCCGAAGATCACCACGCGCTGGTAGCGAAGCGCCGTTCCGCAGGCGCGAACGGCGGAGATGGCCGCGGCAAGTGTTATGGCGCCAGTACCCTGCATATCGTCATTGAAAGTGCAGATTTGGTCGCGGTACTTCTCGAGGATGCGCCGTCCGTTGCTCGGAGCGAAGTCTTCCCATTGCAGCAGTGCTTTGGGGAAAAGCTTCGTCGTGGCATTAACGTAGGCGTCGATGAAGGCGTCGTATCGCTCCCCGCGTATCCGGGGATGCCTGTTACCGATGTACATCGCGTCGTTCAATAGGTTTTCGCGGTTGGTGCCGACGTCGAGCATCACGGGAATCACGCGAGCCGGATCGATCCCTCCCGCCGCTGTGTAGATGGCCAGCTTGCCTATGGAAACTTCGATACCGCCAACGCCCCAGTCGCCGATGCCTAGAATCTGCTCGGCATCCGTCGCCAGAATCAGGTCGATGTCGCCCGGGCCGGCGCCAAGATTGGTGAACGCCTCTTCGATTGCTTCAGGGTGGTCGATCGAGAGATACACGCCGCGCGGACGGCGGCACTCATGGTGATATTGTTCCACTGCCATACCCACGGTCAGATCGTTGACGATGGGGATCATCTCGCGCAAATGCTCTGAAAAGAGACGGTAGAACAGCACCTCGTTGCGGTCGTGCAGGGCGGTCAAGAAGATGTTTTTGCTCAACGCATCCGGCAGCCGCTCGTACTGGATGTAGGCGCGCTTGACCTGAGTCTTGATCGTACTCATGTCCGGCGGGAGTAGACCCGTAAGGCCCAACGCTTGGCGTTCCCCTGCGGTGAAGGCCGTCCCCTTGTTCAACACCGGCGAATTGAGCACGGCCAGACCGCGAGATTTGGTTTCGTAGTGGCCGTCCCCATTCTGCCGGTGCTTCGCGAGCGGGGCCAGTATTGGAACCACCCTCTGCCGCATGTTGTTACCTCTCTTTTGATACACATCCCCGCGCTGCGCGCTACTGGCGGCGCGCCGCGCCTTGGATCACAATCGTGCCGTCTAGCGGAGCCGGTTAGCGGCCGCGCGGATTGCGAAACCGCTGCCGATGGCCAGGAGTCCGAACAGCCCCATCAGCGGCAGTGTGCCCGACGTAGCCGGGAGTTGCGCTGGTTCGTTCGACGTGGCCGAAGTCGGCGCCGGGGCGGCGGCCACTTCCGGGGCGGCGGCCACTTCAGTCCCGGTGGCCGGCGGCGGAGTGACTACCTCGGCAAGTTGCACCTCTTCTCCGGTGGGCTTGATGGCCATGATCGGCGCGCGCTTCAGTTCCTCCACAACAGGCGGAGCCGTTAATTTAGCCGGCTCGGCGACTTCGAGGGGGACTCCCACTTCGGCGAAAAGCACCGGCGTGTTCGTGGCCTTGGCTAGCTCGATCGCTTTAGCCTTCGGATAGACGAACTCCTCGCCCCAATTGCGGCCCGGATAGAACCATGCGCGCAGCGCTTCGGGTTGGCCGGCCGGGCGTTCTCTGAAGGTCATCACGGTCTTATCGGTGGCCTGCAGTCTGTAGTTCGGAATCGCCAGGATCGTCGCATAGACGGTTTTCTCGTCCTTGCTGAAGATCTGGACAATGTGCCGGTCGGACTGCGAATCCAGAATCTTAAACACATAGGTGCCGGCGGGCAGTACGCCCCACCCGGCCAGATGAACGCCGGGGATCTCCACCGGACCACTAAAGGTGATGGTGGTCTTCCGGTTCCAAGCGTCCGCGCTTGCGCTGGGTACGAGCACCGCGGCCATTACTGCTGTGCAACATACTGTCGTTGCTGTTTTGAATAGCTTCATTACGTTCTTTCTTTCCGTTGTTCCCAACTCGCTCGTCTGCCATTCGCTTTGGTGGGGCGCACGGCAGACTGCGGCGGTGATGTCCCGCCACCCCTACTACTGCATGTCGGGGTCCATCGGCTCCCAATCGCCGTTGGCCCTTCATTTGGTCCGTGTCTAGCCAATCCGAAA
>DASRHX010000059.1:0-7028 GCA_035650295.1 Bryobacteraceae bacterium
CGGCTACGGCGCATCAGCAGGAGAGTGGGAAGCGCGAACTCGATTGCGATGCCCAAGTACGCCGCCGCGATGTTGACAGCGCCGGAAGCGGGTAGAAAGGGCAGCGACTTAAGCACCTTGCCATACATGTAGCCGCCACAACTTGCCTCGAGCGACAGATATCCGGAATTCAGCTTGTGAAAGGCACTGATGTAGTACAGGCAGAGGAGGTTGAGCCGCGCGACCGCGGAAAACGGCGGAAAGACCTGATCCAGTTCCAGCCGCCGATGGCGCACGAACACGGTAGCGGCGATCACGGCGTAGGCAAGCGATTGAATCCCCGCAAAGTACCAGTGGTTGAATGCTTCCGGCAGGTAGTAAACGACGGCGATTACGTGCGAGGCCGCAGCCGCCAGGAGCCGCCAGGCGGAATAGGGGTTGAATGCGACCAGAACCACCGAACCCAGAAGCGCAGCGTCGGCAAGCGAAGCGGTGGTATCGCCGTAGTCGATCTGGTGAGAGACGAGCGCCGCCGCCCAGAGGACGGCAAAGAGTGCGAAGTGATGGGACGCGGAGTTGCTCACCGGTCTCCGTGTCCCATTCCGGCAATTAGAACATAAGTTTCAGTGCGAACCGGAACTGGCGCTCCGTCGCCGCCGCGCCGGTGATCTCCGTGTAGCCGCCAAGGGCGGTAATCTCGCCGGCGGCATTGCGGGTAGCCGATGACGCGGTGGCACCGGGATTGTTAAATGCCGGGGTGTTGGACACGTTGAAGGCCTCGGCGCGGAACTGCAGTTTGAAGCGCTCCGTGATTGGGAAATCGCGGAAGATGCTGGCGTCGAGGTTCGTCAACCCAGGCCCGCGAACGATATTGCGGCCGCTGTTGCCATAACGAACGGCCGTCACCGGGACGAAGGCGTAGGGATCGAACCAGGAGTTGCCGCGGCCGACGCCGCCTAGAATCTGCACCTTGTCTTTCACCTGATCGGCAGTTTGCGTGCCATCAACGGCATTCAGGCTGGTGTTCGCGGTGCCAATGGTAAAGGGGGTGCCGGTGTACTTGCTGAAAATGGCGTTCAACTGCCAGTTTCCAATTACCTTGCCAAGCGCACCGTCATTGACATAGCGTTGGCCCTTCCCGAATGGCAGCGAGTAGACACCGTACATCTGGAAGTTGTGCGTGCGGTCGAATCCGGCGGGTGCGCGATTGCGGCCCCATAGCTCGGGCTGATGCCAGGACAAACCGGAGTCGTTATTGTCGGCGAAAGAAATCGATTTCGACCACGTATAAACGACACCGAGAATGCCGCCGTTGCCAAACTGTTTTTTCAGTTGATTCTGGAAGCTGTTGTAATTCGTCGTATTGAATGGTTGATAGACGGTGACGTTGGCGGTGCGTCCCCATTTCTGTCCGAGCACGCGGCCAGTTGAGGTCCCTTGACCTGGTAGGGAGTAGTTGATATTGACTCGCGCCGTCTGGCGAACGCCACGCGTGGCCACGTAGGCGCTGGAGAGGTTAAAGCCGGCGCCGAGATCCCTCTGGATCGTGAAGTTGAAACTCTGGAAGTACCCGCGGCGGTACTCTTCCGGCCAAGTGACGGTTCCAACGGTTTTGGGGATCGTAATGGCGCCGGTGTTGAGGTCCGGCACAACAACGGCGGGAATTCCGGTACGAAGCGAGCCAGCGGCTTGGACGGTGCTGGGAGCAGTGAATTGCGATGAGACGGTGGCGGGGTAGGAATCGCGCATATATCGATTGGTGTCAGGATCGATCGAAATACCGTAGCCGGCGCGAATGACAGTCTTTTCGGTAGCACGGAAAGAGACGCCGATGCGTGGTCCCACTTGCAGACGCGGGACCTTGACACCGGTATCAGTCGGTGTGCTGCCGACGCCGCCGATGAGCACGAGATCGGTGTTGGGATCGTAGCGTTCGCCTCCACGGTGGTCGCGGCGAGCGAACGGGTATCGCTCGAAGCGCGCGCCGATGTCGAGTGTCAGGCGCCGGTTCACCTGCCACTGATCGCGGGCATAGAAACCCCAGCCTGGCATACGCACAGCGGAAGGATTGATGTACTGGACGTCTTTACCCATTGCGTTCGGAAGACCGAGGAGGAAGTCGGCATAGCCGTTGTACAAACCAGGGGCAAGGACGGTTGTGGGGGACGTGCGGAGCGTGGTCAGTCCGCCGGTAAAGTTGAAACCACCACGAGGACCGAAGGCCGCCTGCGGCTGAAAGTGGTTGATGTCGTAGCGCGTGTACTCGCCGCCGAAACGCAGGCTATGGGCGCCTCGGATGTAGCTTAGATTGGCGTTCGCGACGTATTGGTTGTCCCGGAACAGAAACGGATTCGAGACGTTGGGGTTTCCAATGGCCGACATGCTCGTGATATTGAAGCGGGGATAGCCGCCTTGCAGGCGGTCGGCTCCATTGGTACCGGGGATGTTCAAGTCCTCAAGGCCGTAATTCTTGTCAATGTCGACGTTCTGTGCACCCAAGCGCAGGCGGGTGTAGCCGATGAGGGCATCCAGGAGGACGCGTGGGCTGACCGTGTAGGTGCCACCGACGGAAGCCGATTGAATCCGTCCGGGAGCATTTCCCGGCTGGCCGCCGGCAAGCGCGTCACCGCCGGCCGGACCAAGCGAGGGCGGATCGAAGATGTCGCTGGGCGAGATGCTGTAGCGCGCAAAGAGGGAGGATTTGTCGGTGGGGTTGTAGTTGACCTTGAAATCGAAATTGTCTCGATTGAACTCGTAGCTTCCGGTCGCGTTGTAATTACTTGCGCTGGGAACCTGCGTGACGTTCGGCGCGGGGATCAGCGCGTTCATCTTGGCGGAAGCCGGGTCGATGCGGGATGCCGGAATGAGCTGATTGGGGAATAGTTGGCGGCCCGTGCCGTCGGGCGAGCCGGTGTTGGGATCGTAGATCACGGCGGCCGGCAGGAAGCTGAAATCGCCGCGCCGCAGACCTTCGGTCGGGACCGTGCGGAACGCCTGGCGGAACTCGCGGCGGATGGTGCGCTCCCAGTCGGTGAAGAAGAAGAGCTTGTTCTTCTTGATCGGCCCGCCAAACGTGTAGCCGCCCTGATTCAGAATGTTCTTCGGGATGCCACCGGTCGTGTTGAAGAAGTTGCGGGCGCGCATGTGCGAGTTGGTATGGAACCAGTGCGTCGAGCCATGAAATTCGTTGGTACCCGATTTAATGGCGACGTTGATGGCCGAGCCGCCGGCCATGCCCTGCTCGGCGTCCATCGAGTTGGTGACGATGTTGACAGCTTCGACAGCATCAACTGGGGGCACGTAGGCAACGATGTGGGGTAGCCAAGGATAGGAAACTGTGGCACCGTCGAGACGCGTATTGTTGTTCGAGCGGGAGGCGCCGTTGACGTTAGCGCCGAGGGCGCGCTGCGGGTTGCCGGCGTCGGAGTGCAATTCTTCGGGAGGCGCGAAGCCGGGGACGATCTTGTAAAGGGCCTGCCAGTTGCGGCCGGCGTTGCCCGTGAAGGGAAGGTTGGCGATCTGTTTCTGCTGAATCTGGACGTTGACGTCGGCACGGTCAGTTTGGAGCGCGATGGCCGCGCCCGAGACGGTGATGGCCTCGCTTACTTGCGCAACCTGCAGCAAGATGTCGAGGCGCCGCACGGCATTCGTAACGATGTCCACCTTTTCTTGAATGACGGTACGGAACGAAGCCGCCGAGTAAGTAATCTTATAAACGCCGGCTTGAAGATCGTTGAAGGCGTACGTACCGGAATTGTCTGTCGTGGCCACACGCGACACACCTGTCGCGGTGTTTGAGGCTTCCACCTTTACGTTAGGAACAGCGGCGCCCGACGGATCGGTTACGTTGCCCGTCAGCGAACCGTAGAGAACCTGTGCTGGCGCTGGGCGAACCAGAACCAATGAAGAAATCAGGACGGCGAGCGCAACCCCGGCACTCGAAAAATTGCGAGACACGGCAAACCCTCCCCACAGCCGCTATCGACGGCAGACGATGGACCCAACAGCCCGCGAACATTGGCGGGCGTTTGTGGAAGTATATACGATCACAGCGACTGGTGCGCCACGGTATCGTATGATGAGGAATTAGCGCGCCCCTCGCGCGCTTAAAACTCCTCAAGTCCCAACCTATGCCCCATCAGAATGTGGCCGTCGTGTTCGGCGGCCGGTCAGTCGAACACGAGGTTTCCATCATCTCGGCCTCCCAGGTGATGGACGCGCTGGAGGTCGCCGGATACAAAGTGCTGCCGGTGTACATTGCCAAAGACGGCGCATGGTACGCTGGGCGCCCCCTGCGTGAACTCTCCACTTTCCGCGATCCGACGCTGCGGTTGGAAGGCCACAGCGGGGTGTACCGCGTGGCGCTGTCGCCGGACCGCACGGCGAGGCTGCTTGTGCTGCACCCTTATGCCAAGCGCGGCTTCTTCAAGCGCGATCCCGAATTGTGGGCCGACGTATTTTTTCCTTGCCTGCATGGCAGCTTCGGCGAGGATGGCACCTTGCAGGGAGTCTTCGAGATGGCCGACGTTCCCTACGTGGGATGCGGGGTACTGGCCGCTTCGTTGGGCATGGACAAAATTCAATCCAAGAGCGTGTGCCGCAGCGCGGGCATTCGCGTCCTCGACTGCGTGTGGGCCTCGCGCGGGCAATGGCAGCGCGATCCGCTGGAATTTCTGAAGCGCGTCGAGGCATCCTTTCCCTACCCGGTCATCGTGAAGCCGTGCAGTCTAGGTTCGAGCATCGGAGTGAAGCGGTGCCTCGATTCGGCGGGCTTGCGGGATGCGGTGGACACGGCGCTGGTGCTGGATGAACGCGTGCTGATAGAGCCGGCGTTGACGAACTTTCGCGAGGTGAACTGCTCGGTGATCGGACCACCCTACGAAGCGTCGACCTGCGAGATGCCGCATTACAAGGGCGAGTTGCTGAGCTTCGAATCCAAGTACAGCTCCGGCGGCAAGAGCGGCAAGTTGGCTGGGCGCAAGATGTCGGCCGTAGGAACCAAGTCTGGCCTGAGCGGCGCGGGCATGGCGTCGCTCAATCGCACGATTCCGGCGCCCATCTCCGAGGCCCAGACGGCGGAGGCCAAGCGTCTGGCGGTGGCCGCATTCGAAGCGATTGGCGGCGAAGGCATCGCCCGTATCGATTTTCTGCTCGACGACCGTGATGGCCGCCTGTACTTTAACGAGATCAACACGATGCCGGGCTCCCTTGCCTACTATCTGTGGGAAGCATCCGGCGTGGGCTTCGATCAGTTGGTAAGCCGGCTGGTGGAAGGCGCATTGCGGCGAAGCGAAGCACGCCACTCCACGCAGTTCGCAATGGACGTCAATCTTCTTCACCCGGCCCGGCGCTAAGCTCGGACGGGCACGACATGGCAGGCGATTTCATGCTCAACATCGACGGCGTTGCGATCCGTGTGCGCCGCTTGGGCACAGGCTCGCCGGTACTCGTGCTGCATGGCTGGGGCGCCTCGATCGAAGCGATGCAGATGATCGTCGAAGAAGTGGCGCGTGGCGGCCATGAGGCCGTAGCGATCGATTTTCCCGGTCATGGCAAAAGCGCTCCGCCACCGCAGGCGTGGCAGGTTTCCGATTTCAAGCAGTGCGTGCTGCGCGTCATGGACGAACTGCACATTGCCTGCGCGGATGTGGTGGCGCACAGCTTCGGGTGCCGCGTGACGATCAAACTCGCCTCTGAGAACGCCGACCGGGTCAGCCGGCTTGTGATGACGGGCGCCGCCGGATTGCCGCCCCGGCGCACGCGCGGGCAGAAGGCACGGATGCGCGTGGCCTCGCTTGGCAAAGGAGTGAAGGGCGTGCTGGGCGATGGCGCGCTCTCACGCTGGCTCGAATCGCGCTGGGTGCATCACGTCGCTTCGGCCGACTATCGCGCCGCTAGTGGAGTGATGCGTTCCACGCTGGTCCATATCGTCGGCGAGGACCTCACCGAGCACCTGGAGCGAATCAAGGCACCCACGATTTTGATTTGGGGGAGCGAGGATCATGACGCGCCGCTTTCCAGCGGTGAGACGATGTCGCGCTTGATTCCGGGCGCCGAGCTTGTTGTTTTGCAGGGCGGTGGGCACTTCGCTTACGCCGAGCAGTTTTCCAGGTTCCGGCTGCACATGAATAGATTTCTGCGGGGCGGCGCATGATCGCCGCGGCCGTCCTCATCCTCGCCATCGCGTACTCCGGCTGGCGGGCGATCTTTGCGCTGCACATGCTGCAGCAGGATAGCTACGACAGTCTACGGTATCTGCGCTGGACGCTGGCACGGCCGATTTCGCGATGGTTGTGGCCGAAGCGCGTGGAGGCGAAGAAGCCGCTCGCATACACAGGCCGCGCGTGGCGAATTCTTGTGGCCACATGGGCGCTGATGGTGGGCATCGCCATCGCGGGCTGGCTCGTCGGCGGCATGGCTCGTTATGCGGCGGCGGAGATCATCCTACTCACCTGGCCGTTCCTCACCGTGGCTGCGAACCTGTTGTTGAAGCCCGTGCAGGCGGCGATCAATCAAGGCTTCGTACGGCAGGCGAAGCGGCGATTGAAGGAGTATGGGCCTGTCGTCGTCGGCGTTGCGGGCAGTTATGGTAAGACCTCCACCAAGTACTTCGTGGCCACGATTCTTGCCGAACGCTTCCGCGTTCACAAGACGCCCGAAAGTTTCAATACGCTGCTCGGCGTTTGCCGCGTGATCAACGGCAACGTCAAACCGGAACAGGCGTTGAACGCTTCGCACGAAGTCTTTGTCGTCGAAATGGGTGCTTACCGGCGAGGCGAAGTGCGGGAGACCGCCCGCATGGTTATGCCTCGCTACGGCATTCTCACTTCGATCGGACCGGAACATTTTGAACGGTTCCTGTCGATTGAGAATATTCAGGCCACCAACTTTGAGTTGATCGAAGAGCTTCCGGACGATGGTGCCGCTGCGTTCAACTGCGATTTGCCAGATTGCGAAGCGCTGGCGAGCCGCGCCGCGAAGGCTCCCACGCAGTCTCCCAAAGTCCTGCGCTATGGCGTCGAAGCCACAACAGCCGATCGCACGATATG
>DASRHX010000060.1:0-4657 GCA_035650295.1 Bryobacteraceae bacterium
CGGCGCGATCATGAACGCCGACAACCGCGGGACGGGGTCCGACAGCGTGAGCGTGAACGGCGCACGCCGGGGGTCGAATAACCTGCTCGTCGATGGCGTTCCCACCACCAACCAGTTGAACAACGCGCCCGACGGCGATGGCACGCCCTCCATCGAATTCCTCAGCGAATTCAAGGTGCTCACCAGTCTCTACAGCGCCGAGTACGGCCGCAACCTTGGCTCCGTGATCAACGTGACCACGCGCAGTGGAACGAATGACCTTCATGGCACCGTCTACGAATTCATCCGCAACACGAAGTTCAACGCCCGCCCATTCTTCTTCGGGCAGCGCCAGCCAAACCTCCAGAATCAGTTCGGCGGCAATGTAGGCGGCAAGATCTTCCGCGACAAGACCTTCTTCTTCGGCGGTTGGGAGAGTTCACGGCAGCGGAATGCCAACGGTGGCGGCGCGCGCTTGTTGACGCGTGTTCCGACACCGGCGCAGCGCTCGGGCGTGTTCACCCGTACGCTTTACGATCCCCTCTCCGGAGGCCTGTTCGCCAACAACACCATTCCCGCCAGCCGAATCAACTCGACGTCGAAGACCATCATGGATCAGTTGATTCCGCTGCCAAATTTCAGCGACGGCAGCTCCAATAACTTCCAGGCATTCCGTTCTGAGCCAACCGATCTGGATATGTATACGGTCCGCATCGATCACCGTTTCAGCGACAAGATGGCACTGAACGGACGATGGTTTGAGAGCTTCCAGAAGGACCTCGCTCCGTTCGGCCGTGGTCTCCCGAACATGGGTAATCTCTCCAATCGCGAGAAGCACACTTGGGGAGTCGCATTGACCCGCTTGTTCACGCCGACCTTTGTCATGGAGTTCCGGGCCAGTGGCGATTACACGGATCAATACACGGCGGGCGAAAGCAAGGTCGACCCGGCGTCGCTCGGCTTGAAACCGCTACCAGGCGTAACTTACGCCGGTTCCGAGGCCGGACCACCGCGCATTCAAATCCAGAACTACATCGGGGGCAGCTTCGGCAATTTCGAGAACTGGTCCGACTACATCGACCGCTACTCCGGCGGTCCCACCTTCACCTGGAGCCGGTCGAAGCATGTGGTGAAATTCGGTTACGAGCACCACGCAAGCTTCCTCAATCCCCAAAACAATCTGGCCATGCGCGGCAACTGGGTCTATTCCAACGTCGGCACCGGCCGCAACGGAGCCCAGGGAGATGAGTTCGCGGACTACCTGTTGACTCTGCCTCTAACCAAGCTCTTCGGTGGCGCGGACGTTCCCAACATCGGCGGCCAGTTGAAGATGCGTAGCCACTATCATTCGGCGTTCTATAACGACGACTGGAAAGTGAGGCCGAATTTCACGG
This sequence comes from Bryobacteraceae bacterium, assembly GCA_035650295.1. Lineage (GTDB taxonomy): Bacteria > Acidobacteriota > Terriglobia > Bryobacterales > Bryobacteraceae > JAFLBB01. The sequence goes on from DASRHX010000060.1 coordinate 1,374, forward strand.
TGAGCCTCGGTCTCCGTTACGAAGCGGACCAGCAAGCTGCGGCATACAACGTCAACATGGTCAATTTCTGGCCCGAACGGTACCGGGGAATCGACGGCACCATCGAGAGCACCGGCATTGTACAGGGCGGCGTGAACGGCGTTCCCCGTTCGACGATCCGCGGCGACTGGAACAATTTTCAACCGCGCGTCGGTATCGCGTGGCGTGTTACCAATGACTGGGTAGTTCGCGCGGGTGCGGGTCTGTACTTCGATCTCCGCACCGGTCAGGTGGCTCAGTCCATGTTCGGGAATCCTCCGGTTTACACACGCATCGACGCCAACTGCCAGCGGAATGTCTTGTGCACGCTCGATCAGCCCGATAACTGGACATATCTCGATCCCGGCCACAAGACGGGCGCCGTCGCCTTCCCTCTCAGTCCGACGGAAGAGCGCGCCATCCAAAGCGTAGAACCCAACACAAAAACCGACAATTCTCTCCAGTACAACCTGGCAATCCAGCGCCAATTACCGAAGAGCATGCTGGTGGAGGTGGCCTATATCGGCACCAAGGGAACGCACCTCAATGGAGGCGAGAACGTCAATCCGCTCATTCCTGTGGCAGGACGGGACGCACCCTTGTTTAATGGCGTCCAACTGCGGCGCACCTACGCCGGTTTTGGCGACATGACCGTGATCACTCAGCGCGGCAGCTCGACGTATCATTCGTTCCAGAGCACACTGAAGCAGCGGCTCGCCTCGACGACGTTCCAGCTTGCCTATACGTTCGGCAAAACGCTGGGCGATGGGGATGACAGCGCGCGCTATCGCGTCAACACATTCGCTTCCGCCCCTTGGAATGCATACAGCCGCGCGAAAGGTCCAGTGGCCTTCGATCGCACGCATCGGGTATCGTTCGTGTTCAATCACGATCTGCCAAACAAATTCCAGACAGGAGTCGCCAAACACGCGCTCAACAACTGGTCCTTGAACGGCTTCTTGGTTGCGCAAACCGGCACCCCGTTGACGGTCACGCACCGCGACAGCGGACGTAATATCGGCGGTGGACTCCTTTCGACCACGGCGACGAATCTTTTCGCAAACGTCAATGCCGGTGTGCCGCTTACGAATCCCGGTTCGGCCAAAGACAACCTGAATGCATATATGAACCTGGCAGCCTTTTCCGCTCCGGCGATCGGCACCTTCGGAAATGGGGGACGCGGGATGTTCCGCGGACCTGGCCAGTGGAACCTGGACTTCTCGGCATTCAAGGACTTTAGAGTGACCGAACGGTGGCGTGTCCAATTCCGCACTGAGTTTTTCAACCTGTTTAATCACGCCAACCCCGGAAACCCGACAGTCGCGCTCGATAACCCGGCTTTCGGAACCATCCGCGGCACGACAGTCAACGCGCGGCTCATCCAATTCGCGTTGAAGGTCGCCTTCTAAGGCTTCGTTGACGCATCCACGGCCATCAATGGATCATGGCAACATGCTCCGTTGGTGGCCGTTTCTATTTCTAGCCGCCGGATCGCTGTTCGCGCAAGGGATGGGCGGGAGCGTAAAGGCCGTTCCCCGTGGATCGGATAAGACGAAGATTGCGCGCCCCTCCCCACAATTTCAGGTGATCGACTCCGCCGCTTCTTCCGGCCTCGACTTCACCGACGTGCACGGTGGAGTCAAGGCGAAAAAGCACATTCTCGAGATGACCGGCCACGGCGTGGCCATCTTCGACTACAACAACGACGGCCGCCGCGACGTGTTCTTTGTAAACGGCACCCGTTTTGGCGCCTCCACACCCGCGCCGCACAAGCTCTTTGAAAACCTGGGCGGAGGGCGCTTTCGCGACGTCACCGCAGCGTCGGGCATTGTGAACCATGGCTGGGGACAAGGGGTCTGCGCCGGGGACTACGACAACGATGGCAACGTCGATCTCGCCATCACCTACTACGGCTACAATGTTCTCTACCGAAATCGGAGCGGCGGGTCTTTTGAAGATGTGACGGCGCGTGCCGGCCTGCCGGTCACCGGCTCACGCTGGGCCACCAGTTGCGCCTTCCTCGACTACGATCGTGATGGCCTGCTCGATCTCTTCGTGTCCAACTACGTTGTCTTCGACGCCGCCACCGCCAATGCCCCCGGCAGCAGCCCGTTCTGCTTCTGGCGCGGCCTTGCCGTATTCTGCGGGCCAAAGGGTTTCCCCGGCGGCACGAACATCCTCTATCACAACGAAGGCGGCCGCTTCACCGACGTCTCCAAAGCCGCCGGCATTCTGCGCGAAGGCCTGCATTACGGACTGGGCGTTGTCACCGCCGACTGGAACAACGACGGATGGACCGATATCTATGTCGCCTGCGATTCGACGCAGAGCCTTCTCTACCGCAACAATCGCGACGGAACCTTCACCGATGTTGCCGTCGAAGCGGGCGCTGCCTATGGTGACGCCGGCCAGGAGCAGGGCAGCATGGGTGTCGCCGCCGGCGACTACGACAACGACGGATTCCTTGATATCGTCCGCACGAACTTCATGGACGAAACCTCCACGCTCTACAAGAACCTCGGCGAATGGTTCTTCGAAGATGCGACACAACCCGCCGGTCTCGCACTTCATACAAAGGTGGTGGGTTGGGGCGTGGAGTTCTTCGATCTCGATCACGATGGCTGGAAGGACATCTTCATGGCCAACGGTCATATCTATCCTGAATTGGAAGGGAAGAGCGCCGGCGAAGACTTCCGCCAGCCCAAGATCCTCTATTGGAACCTCCGCAACGGTGCATTCCGCGACGTCGCGGGAACTGCCCAAGCGTTGGGCCGCACGTTCTCCTCGCGTGGCGTGGCCACGGCCGATCTCGATGGTGACGGTACCGTCGAAGTCCTTGTCTCCAACCTCAACGAAAAGCCTTCGCTGCTCCAATTTCAACTCAAACGCGGAAACGCATTGATCCTCGAATTGGTGGGCACGAAATCAAATCGCAGTGCCATCGGAGCGCGCGTAAGCCTGCAGGTGGGTCCGCTCGCCATGACCAATGAGGTGCGCAGTGGTTCCAGCTTCGCCTCGCAATCGGATTTTCGTCTCCATTTCGGATTGGGTGACGCCGCCACAATCGATAAAGTAGAAATTCGATGGCCAAACGGCGGCACGGAGGTCGTCAAAGGCCTGGGGGCAAATCGTTGGATCACGATTCGCGAAGGCGCGGGTGTGGTTTCTCAGCGCTCTTTCCGCGGCGAAACGATTCCCGCGCCAGACTCTAAGCGGTAATGAAGCGCCGGATTCGCCTCTCGCGCGCGTGCCGCGGCCTCTCGCTC
>DASRHX010000061.1:0-5357 GCA_035650295.1 Bryobacteraceae bacterium
GTCGGATTACCATTGAACGCGTGAAAGATGGATTGCCGGCGGGGTTGGCGAGTGAGCTGGCGGTATTGGAGCCGGCGAAGCTTTCGTTGGAAGCGCTTGGGAAGGAATTGGACGAGGCATGGGTCAAGTATATGAAAGATCGGCCGCTGGCTGCGCGCGGATACTTGGAAAATCCGCATGGCGGCTGGATGCGCTCAGTGAGAGACCAGATGCTCTCGGAAGAGTCCCAGATTCGAGGACGCGCTGCGGCGGGAACGTTGCTCGCACCGGGGCGGAGAGCCGGCGAACGAGCGCCTTATCTCTGAGGATTATTTCTTCAACCCAGGCAGCGATTTCAGCCCTTCGCTGGCTTTCTTCAGCCCCGGCGCATACTTGTCTGTCAGTGAAGCGACTAAATCCTTTTGAGGCTGGGTCAACGTGGCTTGCTGGCCGAGCGTTTTGAGAGGAGGAAGCGCCTCCGTGGCACTGCCTTTGCGCAAGGCTGCGACGACCTGGTTGACCTCGTTTTGCGAACCTTCCAGCGAAGCGAAATTCTTCTTCACTACGTACGCGCTGCCGACGTTATACACGTCTTTGCTCAGCCGCGTTTGCTCTGGCGTCAATTTGGCTGTCGTGAGTGATTGCAACGCATTGATCGCGGCGGGGCCGTTCTGGCCCAGCACGGCGCTGACCGCGCTTTCGAGTTGCTTCTGTGCGGCGGGATTGCCTTCGAGGGACTTTGAGAGCGCCGACGTTTTGGTCCCGAGCTCGCTGGCGAGGGATTTCGTTTGTTCATCGGCCGCGGATTGCGATTCGCTCTTGAGTTGGGCAACCGCGTTGGAGAGCGTCGCGGACTGCGCGAGGGCGGTGAACTGAACGGCAACCAATAACAAACAAAGGACTAAGTTTTTCATATCAGCATCGGTGGTTCCTGGTTGAGACTCGCAGGGGCAGTCGGCACTGGCAAGCGGGTTTTTTGACCCGAAGGCGTGTAACCGGGCCGTCTTCTTTTAGTCATTAGTTTCGGTAAACAATATGAAATCCATAACTTTAATCGCTCTCGCATTTGGTCTGGCGTTTCCGTCCGCTCACGCAGGGAACTGGACCGCCGGAATGAAGGAAGGGAAACTCGAACTCAAATCCGCCGGGCCTATCACGTTTGGGCCGGAGGGGATTCTGTTTATCGCCGACACTAAGTCGGCGGCTATCGCAGCCGTCGCCACGGATGACACAAAGGCCGGTTCCGCCAAACCAACGAAGGTGGAAGGCATCAACCAAAAGATCGCGGGCTTGCTCGGGAGCAGCGCGGACCAGGTCCTGATCGATGACATGGCCGTCAACCCTGTCTCGCGAAACACGTATTTGGCGGTCTCGCGCGGCCGTGGCGCGGACGCCACGCCGGTTTTGATCCGCGTGAAAGCGGATGGCACGCCCGAAGTAGTCTCGTTGGACAAGGTGAAGTTCTCACGCGCCGAATTGCCGGATGCGCCGACGGACGGTGTGGTCGGCCAGGGCAATCGCCAGAGCAATCCACGCCGCGAGTCGATCACCGACATCGGGTTCCTTGAAGACCGCTTGCTGATTGCGGGACTCTCGAACGAAGAATTCGGTTCGACCTTGCGCGCCATTCCGTTCCCGTTCAAGACGGTCGCGAACGGCACGAGTGTGGAGATTTATCACGGCGCGCACGGGCGATTCGAGACGCGTTCGCCAGTCCGGACGTTTGTGCCGTTCAAGGTCGGCAATGAACCGCATCTGCTTGCGGCTTATACTTGCACACCACTGGTGCAGTTCCCCCTCTCACAAATCAAGCCCGGCGCAAAGATCAAAGGCAAAACGATCGCGGAGCTTGGGAACCGCAATCGGCCGCTGGACATGATCGTTTACCAGAAGGACGGCAAAGATTATTTGCTGCTGGCCAACAACAGCCGCGGCATTATGAAGATCAGCACCGACCAGATCGAGCAATCGGCGAGCATCGAAGAACCAGTACGCGATGGTGGGAAAAAGGGGTTGGCGTACGAGACGATTGAAAGCTGGAAGGGGATCGATCAGTTGGACCGTCTGGATAACCAGAACGCGATGGTGCTGCGTCGTGGCGAAGGGGGCGCGCTGAGTCTCGAATCGCTGGCGCTGCCGTGATCCGAATATTCCTGATCTTCGCGTGGGCGATAGTCGCCCGCGCGGAGATTACGGTGCGGTGGGTCACTTCTGAAACCAACAAACCGGTTGTCGTTGTTTCCGGGCTCTCGCAACGGGTCGCCCACGAAGCTCTTCTGGTCTACGCGGATCAAGGCGATCTGAAAGCCGACATGTCTTTGCCGCCGATGCTGGGGCGGTACCGGACCGAACCCGGCCGGCTTTATTTCGAGCCGCGGTTTCCCCTCGAGCGCGGCGTCAATTATCGCGCGGTGTTCCGTGCATCGCCGAAAGCGCTGGCCATTATTGCTTCCCTTAAGTTGCCGCTGGAATCGGCGGAACCGACGACGGTGGTCGCGCACGTTTATCCGTCGGCCGACGTGCTACCGGAGAACCTGTTGAAGTTCTACGTGCACTTCTCCGCGCCGATGAGCCGCGGGCGGATTTACGAACACATCCATTTGCTGGACGAGCGAGGGAAGGAAGTCGAGTTGCCGTTCCTTGAGATCGATGAAGAGCTTTGGGACGGGGCGATGAAGCGGTTGACGCTGTTCATTGATCCCGGCCGAATCAAGCGCGGAGTGCAGCCGTTGGAGGAAATTGGGCCGGCGCTTGAAGAGGGCAAACAATTTACGCTGATGATTGATGAGGGCTGGCGGGACGGCGCGGGGCGCGCGCTGAAAGAGAGCTTTCGCAAAACGTTCAAGGTTGGGCCGCCGGATCGTGAGCCGCCAGATCCTGCGCAGTGGAAGATCACGGTGCCACGCGCGGGCACGCGGGAAGCGTTGCGGGTTGCTTTTCCGAAGGCGATGGATCATGCGCTGGCATTGCGGATGATTCGGGTGGCGAATGTCGAAGGAGCTGCCGCGGTTGAGGATGAAGAGAAGCTTTGGAAGTTCGTGCCATCAACCGAGTGGCGCGCGGGGTCTCACAAGCTGCAGGTGCAAACGACTATCGAGGACCTTGCGGGGAATAATATCGGGAAGCCGTTTGAGGTCGATGTGTTCGAGACCGTACAACGACGAATCACGAACGCCACCGTTGAAGTCACGTTCGTGATTCGAGAGTAAGTAGGCTTATCGGTCGCGGCCGCCTTTTCCACCACCACCGCCGCCACCGCTACTGCTGCGAGAACCGCCGCCACCACCGCCGCCCCCGCCACTTGGAGCGCTGCGGCTGGGTGCGGATTGACTCGGAGCAGAGACACTGGGCCGGCTCGGTGCCGAATGACTGGGAGCGGAGAATTGCGGACGGGCGGACGCTTGCGGCGCGGCCATCGGGGCCGACGGCCTGGCCAGCGGCTGCGAAAAGGCTGGACGGCCAGGACTCTGATTCGCCTGCGGATTAGCGAAGGAGCGAATCATGTTGTTGTTGTTCGCACGCGGCGCGGCTTGAGGCGCCGGCGTGGGGCGAGCCAGCGGATTCTGCGGAGGTGCGACGTTCCGCGTGACTGGGGCCTGATTGCGAGCGAGCGGCGACGTCGGGTTGGCAGCGGCATTATTTCGCGGCACCTGATTGGGCGCGGGTTGACGGACCGCGTTGTTTAGAGTGGCTTGCGGCTGCGGACGATTGGCCGCTTGCGGAGCGGTGTTTGGCTGGCCGACCGCCACGTTGTCGTGCCGTCTCGCGTTGCCCTGGTCGCGAACGATGGGGGCAGCGGAAGCATTATTATTGGCGGTTGCGCGAGGAACGTTGCCATTCTGCCTTGTCGACGCCTGCGCCGGATTGCCAAGGTTGAAGGGCTTGCCAGGAGTGGCGCTGCCTCGGGCGGCTACATTATTAACCTGCACATCAGTGCCACCAGCGCGACCCAGCCTTGCAACGGCAGGCGCGGCGGGAGGAGTCTGGGGCAATTTCGGACGGACAAGCGCCATCGATTTGCCGTTGTTTTCAAGACGCTCGGGTTTGATCTTCTGGTCCACGGGCAGGGCGGAGTCTCGGATCGCCATGGTCGGGATCTTCGTGCGCGAGGCTCTCGCGATCGTGTTGGGCTCGATGCCGTTGTTCACGATGTTGTTATTTCGGACGACCACCTTATTGATGTTTATCGAGTTGTGATGGACGACACGGAGGCGGTTATCCGGCAGGCAATGCCGTGAAACGTTCCAATCGCAGAATCTGCTGATCGGCACATAGCTATAGCAATGTGACCCGAGGCCAAAGTTGAAACCGACGCTTATGCCCCGCCCGTACCAGGTAAGCCCGAGTCCGCTACGCCAGCCGCAACCCGGCGGCAAGGGAGCCCAGCCGCAATAGCCGTCCGTGTAGCGCCATGTGACCCATGAAGGGGCCCATACGGAACCCGGCACCCAAATCCAACCGACGCTGGGATAACTGCACCAGCGGCCATAATGGAATGGCGCCCAGCCCCAGGAGTAGTCTGAATACCAGTACCAGCCGCAATCCGACCACATCCAGCGACCGCGATGGCTATACGGGCGCCAGTAAGGATCGGTCACGGCGACCGTTGGCCGCCAGCAAAGCCCGTAGCCGTCGACGTCCATCCAGGTGCCGTAAGGAGCAAGCGAGCTATAAAAATGATTTACACTTACGTTTTCATTCGCCGGCGTGAGAGGCGCTTCAACGGCGGGCGGAAGCTCGGTCGATTGGACGTTGGTGTCGGTCACGCTTGAGAAATCGCCGGGGTATTGTGTCTGCCCCGCGGGGAGAGTTGTCCGCGCCGCGGGCGGATAGACGTTGGTGACGGGAGCAGCCGCAGCCACGCCGGGAGGCAACGGTTGCACCGCGGTCAAGGACGCTCTGCGGGCGGCGGCTTCAGGCGAGGAATCGTGCTGGATCAAGGCGGTGATGACGGTGTTCGTCACGCCGAGGTCGTTCAAATAAACAATCGTATCCGAATCGATGTTGAACACGCCAGCCGAGTTGGTGATGTACGCCATCAGCACATCGGGGCCGACGCCGGCCTGGACGAGCTTGACGATTTCACCCATCGCGGGCGAAAGCTTGAGGTTCGGCGGCGGCGTGGCTTCCTGAACCATCACCGGTGGTTTGACGGGCGCGTTGGTGTCGCCGGGCGGCGGCGCGGCCAAGGGCGCTGGAAAGTCAGCGTCATCCGCATCCACGTCGGCGATTTGCAACGGCTTCAGGACGTCGGCGACAGGATCTGGGACGTCGGCTCTGGCTTGCTCCTTTGCGCCCGGGAGGGCTAGAATGGTTGATACAGCGACTCCGAGGTAACACACCCGCAACATCAGGGTTTTCATACTGTTCCGCCGAGC
>DASRHX010000062.1:0-6259 GCA_035650295.1 Bryobacteraceae bacterium
TGGCTCGCCATCGCCGGCATTGGGATCGGCGTCGCCGCCGCGCTGCCGCTTTCCGCACTTCTCTCCACGCTCCTGTTCGGCGTCACCGCGAAGGATACCGCCACGTTCACTGCCGCCGGTGGCATCCTGCTGCTCGTCGCCCTCGCCGCGGGTTTTGTCCCGGCATTCCGTGCCTCGCGGATCTCGCCAATGACGGCGCTAAGGGCGGACTGATCCGCCCTACTCCGCCCGCAACGCCTCTATCGGGTCGATGCGCGTCGCCCTTCGCGCGGGCACGTAACTCGCAGCCATCGCCGCGGCCAGAAGCACGGCAGCCACGGCCAAGTACGTATAGGGGTCGAGCGGGCTTACCTCAAACAACAGGGCCGACATCAGGCGCGCCAGCGGGACCGCAACCGCGACACCGCAGATCACTCCAATGCCTGACAGGATCAGCCCATTCCGGACAAACAACCCACGCACTTTGTCGTGAGGAGATCCTAACGCGATTCGAATGCCGATCTCCCTGGTTCGTTGCGCGATTGAATAGGAGATGACGCCATAGATGCCAACAATTCCGAGTAGCAGCGCCATGCCCGCCGCAATCGCCAGGATCACCAACGTGAAAGCGCTGCGCGCCATAGACCGGTTATAGATCTCGGCGACCGTCCTCACATTGGCCAGCGGCAGATTCGGATTGACCGACCACACCGCCTGCTGCACCTCTTTGAGCAAACTCTCCGAACCCGTTCGTTCGCTCCGCACTGCGTACGCCATCGTTCGTCGCACTTCGATCCGCTCGCCGTAAAATCCGGCCTTCAGATACGGCCAGTACGCGATCGAAGGAGCTTTTTGGTCGACGCCGTCGTCATGCTCGTTTCCCACCACTCCGATTACTTCCTTCCAAACGCCCTTCGGGTTTTCGCGAATTCGTTTGCCAATCGCCGCGCCTGCACTCCCCCACATCTCACGCGCGAGGTTCTCGGAGAGGATGGCCACGGGCCGGAACTCGTGAACGTCCGTCCATGTCAGATCGCGACCGGCGAGAATCGGGTTACCCATTGTTTGAAACATTCCCGGTGCGACATGTTTGAATCGCCGGATCGGCGGGACCTGCGATTCAGAATAAGTCCGGTCCTCGGCGTAGACCGGGTCGTTGCTCTGGCTGCCGTCCATTGTGATGGAACTCGCCAGACTCACCGAGGTAACCCCGGCGATGGCCGCGATCTTGTCGGTTATGTTGTGGTGAATACGGGCAACCTGTTCAGGGTCCGAAACCTGCCCGCCCGGAATCGTAACGCGCATCGTCAGAATTTTCTCCGGACTCCTAAATCCCGGTTGCACGCCGCGCAAAGCCTGCAGGGTCCGGACCATCAACCCCGATCCGATCAGCAATACGAGCGCCAGAGCGACCTGAACCACGACGAGCGTACTCCGCATCCGGTGCCGCTCGCGTCCCTCGCTGTAGGTGCGCCCGCCCGCCCGAATCGCCGTTCCCAGACGCGGCCTCGCATGCTTGAACACGGGGACCAGCCCGAACACGAAACTGGCTGCCACCGAGATCACCAAGGCGAATGCCAGCACGACTGGGTCGATCGCAATCTCATGCAGACGCGGGAAGTTCGCGGGCGCCAGGTACACCAGCAACCGGACAGCTCCATAAGCCACCGCTACGCCCAGCGCCCCGCCAATCAAACCCAACATTACGCTCTCCACTAAGAGCTCGCGCGCCACCTGCGCACGGCTCGCACCCAATGCGGTTCGTACGGCGAGTTCCTGCTGCCGCCCGTCGGCGCGCACGAGTAGCAGGTTCGCCACGTTCGCGCACGCAATGAACAACACGATGCTCACCGTCGCCATCAAGGTCCACAACACCTTGCCGATGTCGCCCACGGCGTCCTGCTTCAAGGGCCGCAGATTAGGAGCAATCCGCGCCTCCTCAAACGCCTTTGCGCTCATGCCGCGCGGGGCGGGGAATTTTCCGAACATCAGCACAAGCATGCGCGAGACGTCGGCGCTCGCCTGCGCCAGTGTTGCGCCGGGCTTCAGTCTCCCAATGCCCTGGTAGCTGAAATTCCCCAAGTGCAGCTCGCTGCGATTGAACCGGAAGGTTTGAATCAACGCCGGTCGAAGGTCCAGCATGCGGAAGCGCTCTGGCATCACGCCGATCACCTCTCGCGGACGACCGTTGACGACCAACTTTTTTCCGATTGCCGAGCGATCCCCCCCAAAACGCCGCTGCCAGTATCCGTACCCGAGCATCACGGTATCCGCACTGCCTGGCTTGTCCTCTTCCGGCGTGAACCAGCGTCCGACCACCGGCTGCACGCCGAGAATCGGCAGTACTGCGTCGGTCACGACCAGCGATTCCACTTGCTCCGGTTGCCCGTCGCCAGTGACCGTCTCCGAGCCGCGTGTCCATAGGCCGACCTTCTCGAAAACCCGGCTCTCCTCGCGAAACGTGAAATAGGACGCGGGCGACGGATTCAGTTCCTTGATCCCCACCCCCGGTCCCGTGAGCCATAGGCTGACCAGCCGGTCAGGCTCTGGATAGGCGAGCGGCTTCAGCAGGACACCGTTCACGACGCTGAAAATCGCCGTGTTCGCCCCAATCCCAATTGCGAGCGTCAACAGCGTCGCCACCGCGAATCCGGGCGAACGCATGAGCCGCCGCACCACATGCACGATCTGTTTCTTGAGCATTACTTTCTATACGAATACTGCGTGGCAGGAGTTGGCGTAAATTCATCGATCCAGCAACGCGACCTCCAGCCCGTCGACCTTCCCTTTTAGGACCATGTCGTTCGTCACCAATCCAGTCGCACCCGCCACCAGGGCCGTCGCAGTGATCAGAGCATCCGGCATCGACAGCTTGTGCGGCGCCCGCAGCCGCGCCGCCCCATCGGCTATCAGCAGATCCGGCGCCACCCAGGCAAGGTTCGGAATCGTCGTCACCAGCGCGAACAACTGATTGACCCGGTCCTCATCGTGCAACTGGTACGGTCGCACCAGCAACTCCGCCATCGTGATCGTCGACGCCACCGCAGAATTTCCCTCGCGGCTGATCCAGTCAAAGACAAGCGTCGTCAATTCCATATAGCGGGCGTCGTTCTCAAGCTGGTAGATGAATACGCTCGTGTCCAGCGCCACACGGCGGTGCCGCCGGAGAAACGAGGCGAGCGCCTTCACTTCCTCCAACTCTCCCGCTCTTTCCGCACGTAGTCCTTGCCGTACATCCCACGAGCTAGCCCCCGCATCGCCTCCGCGTGCGAGACGGGCATTGGCATAAGGATCACCGTGGAACCACGCGTTACAACCATTAACCGGTCCCCCGGCTTGATGCCAAGGGCCTCCCGCGCCTCCTTGGGCACGACGATCTGATGTTTCGTGGAAAGCGTTGCTTCGACCATCGCTTTACATTTTAACAGAAGGTAAAGTGCGTATACGTTCGTTGCCCATCCCGCTCGCTGTGCAGCAGTCGTGAAAGTGACTGCGCTATTCCAGAAGCTCAAGAATTTCCTGTTCGCTGAAAAGGATCACTCGCCGAGGCCGCTCCGACCGTTGGTCGATGTGACAGGTGTGGAGCATCGTTTCAATACGACCTCGTCCACTGCGGGTTCGCGAATTATGGTTACGCATACTGCGAAGGCTGCGGTCGAACTGCGCTCCTAAATGGTTGGTTTGAGAAAATCCCGCGAGATGCTCATTTCCGTGCTCATCAAGTTATCGAGTCCTCCACTTGAAGCATGTCAATGCTGTGGAGCATTCCGATCCAATGCTGGGCCGCGATGTCCGATGTGCCGAACGCTACTGTCCGCCGATGCGGCGGCGGCATGGATCGAAGTAAGGTTCTTGACAACTGGCTCGCCACCGACAGGCACTAATGTCGTCTGAACCTCCCTCCTCACCCCAGCACCCGCTCCCACAACGCAGCGCCAGTTAAATCCCGCAGCGTCACCTTCATGTCCCCGGTCTTCCCGTCCACTTCCAACTCCCCAAAGAACTGATACCCCGCGCTGGGCGGCAAATTCGCCTGGCCCTTCGGCGGGGCCTTCGCAAACACCACCTCCGGACCAAACGTATTGTCCAGCACCCCCGGCCCGAATGTCCCGGCGTTGAGCGGCCCGCTCACAAACTCCCAGAACGGATCGAATCCGGTGAACTTTGCCCGCTCCGGCGAATAATGGTGTGCCGCTGTGTAATGCACGTCGGCCGTCAGCCAAACAACATTTTTCACCCGCGCCTTCTTCAAATCCGCCAACAGCCGGGCGATCTCCAACTCGCGTCCCAGCGCCGGACCATCCCCATTTGCCGACGCCTCAAACCGTGCCCGCCCCTGCTCGTCCTTCCCATCGCCCACCAGCAGTCCAAGTGGCATGTCCGACGCCACCACTTTCCACTTCGCCCTCGACGCCGTCAATGCCTGCCCCAGCCACCGGAACTGCGCCGCGCCTAGGTACACCGTCTCGGGCCCCTCTTTTTCCTGGCGGTTGTAGGTATTTACCGCCCGATAGCTGCGCATGTCGATCACGAATACATCCAGCAGCTGACCATAGCTGATCTTCCGGTAGATCCGGTCCACACCCGCCCGCATCCGCATCGGCGCAAACTCGCGGAACGCTTGCCGCGCCGGCGCGCTCCCCTCCATGTTCCCAGGCGACCAGTTATTGCGGAACTCGTGGTCGTCCCACTGCCACACCTGGGGTACCTCGGCATGGAACCGCCGCAGATTCGTGTCCAGGAAGTTGTAGGCGTGCGCCCCCCGGAAATCGTCCAGTGTCCGCGCCACCCGGCTCTTGGCCTCGGTCACCACGTTCCGCCAAATTGAGCCATCTTTGAGGACAATCTCGCGTGGAATAGGGTTATCGGCATAGATCGTGTCGCCGGAGTGAATGAAGAAATCCGGCTCTCGCTGCCGCATAGCCTCGTAGATCCGCATGCCACCCCAGTCGGTGTTGATGCCATACCCCTGCCCGCACGTATCCCCGCTCCAAAGGACCCGCACAGACTTGCCGCCCCCCGCCGTCCGGAATCGCCCCGCGAACGGTTCGCTCCGTGCACTTCCATCCACGAACGTCACCCGATAGAAATACTCCGCGCCTGCCTTAAGCCCCGCCAACTCCACCCGTGCCGTGTAGCCGGTCTCCGCGCTCGCCGTCGGACCCTTCACCCTTAGCGCCTGCTGGAAGTCCGCCCGCCCGGAATACTCCACTTCCATCCCCGCCGCGCGGTCCGTCCGGCTCCAAATTACGACTGAATTCATAGCCCCGTTACTTACCGGGTCCCCTACCATCACGCCGCACGGAATCCCAGGCCGGAGGCTCTCGGCGGTAATACTTGCCGGCGCCGCCGCGCCGATCAACCCCGCTTTTCCACCATTCAACCCGGCTCTCATTCCAATCGAACCCGCCCCTACCAAAGTCCATAGTGCGCTCCGTCTTTTCATAGACTCCCTCCCCGGTCCCAACTTGCCGGCCGGTCAAAGGCTATACTAAAGGAATTGCCAATGAGAATTTCACAACACATTGCAATTGCTCTTCTTCTATCCGTCAGCCAGGTTCAGGCCCGGGCCGCCTCGGTTGACTTCCCCAGAACCGACGACCAACTGGAACGTTCCCTACGGGACGTCGTCCTCCGGCTCGGGTTTGAGCGGGCGCTTTCTGAGCACCGCCTCGCCCTGGCACTGATCGATGTCACCGACCAGGCCCGCCCCCGCTACGCCGGCCTAAACGACTCCGACATGCTCTATGCGGCGTCCCTCCCCAAAATCGCCATCCTCCTGGCCGGCTTCGAAGCTATCCGCCAGGGCATGCTGTCCTACACCCCCCAGGTCAAGGACATGTTCACCCGCCTGGTGCGCTACTCCTCAAACACCGACGCCTCGCGCGCCGTTCAGGCCGTCGGGTTCGACTTCATTGCCAAGACGCTCACCTCGGCCAAGTACAAGCTTTATGACCCCCTGGTGAACGGCGGCCTCTGGATCGGCAAAGCCTACGGCGGGCCGAATGACTACTGGAAGCGGGATCCCCTCCACAATATCTCCCACGGTGCCACAGCTCTCCAGGTCGCCCGGTTCTTCCTGATGCTTGATCGCGGCGAACTGGTCGACGCCAGGTCCAGTGCCGAAATGAAGGAGTTGATGTCCAACCCGGGCATCCACCACAAGTTCGTTAAAGGCCTCGAACGGCTGCCCGGCTACCGCGAAATCTACCGCAAGTCCGGCACCTGGAAAGACGCCCATTGCGACGCCGCCCTGGTTGAAGCCGACGGCAAGCGCTAT
>DASRHX010000063.1:0-6378 GCA_035650295.1 Bryobacteraceae bacterium
GTCCGCTGAACCCGCACGACATTCTGAAGGTTAAGGGCCAGAAGGAACTGCAGAAGTACCTGGTCAACGAAATTCAGGAAGTCTACCGGTTGCAGGGCGTGAACATCAACGACAAGCACCTGGAAGTGATTTCGCGCCAGATGATGCGGTGGATCAAGATCACCGACATCGCCGACAGCGAATTCCTGCCGGAAGAGATTGTCGACCGGTTCAAGTTCCGCGAAGAGAACGATCGCGTGATCGAGGCGGGCGGGCGTCCGGCGCAGGGTCAACCGACCTTGCTCGGCATCACCAAGGCGTCGCTTTCGACCGACTCGTTCATCTCCGCGGCGTCCTTCCAGGAGACCACGCGTGTGTTGACCGAGGCCGCCATCAACGGCCGAGTCGACTACCTGCGCGGACTCAAGGAGAACGTCATCATGGGCCGCCTGATTCCGGCGGGCACCGGTATGGACTACTATCGCCGCGTGAAGATTGCCGGCGAAGATGTGGTCGAAGAGGAGTTGCTGCCGGAGAGCGAGGCCGCGATGGCCGAGGGCATCCCCGGATACGACGACGAGACGCGCAACCTGTTCGCGGGCGGCTTGGACGATACGCCGGTCGAGGACGTGTTGACCGACGTCGAATAGACAGCGCACATAGTCATGCGAAGGCCCCGGCTACGGCCGGGGCTTTTTACTTTTCAAGGCACAACTTCGTAGATAACATAGGCGA
The DNA here is from genome assembly GCA_035650295.1 of Bryobacteraceae bacterium. Classification (GTDB taxonomy): domain Bacteria; phylum Acidobacteriota; class Terriglobia; order Bryobacterales; family Bryobacteraceae; genus JAFLBB01. Next base: position 715 of record DASRHX010000063.1, read on the forward strand.
AGCGCTTGGAATCGGGCGCCCAGGAGTTGACGTTGATGCTGCCCTGGCCGCCGAAGAAAGTCGCGAGCGTGTCGATCTTCGGTGAGGTTTCCGGCTTGTTGCCGGGAGCCTTGATCATGCGCAGCGAGACGCCGGGCATGCGCCCGTTATGGCCTTCGGTGCCGGGCGGGAACGACAGGAAGACGATGCTCTTGCCGTTGGGCGAGGGATGGGGAAACCAGTCCTCGTGCGCGTCGCTGGTGATCTGCTGCGCATTGGCATCGTTTGCGCCGCCGCCGGACGCAGGTATGCGCCAAATGTTCCAGCCGCCTTTGCGGTCGGAGTTGAAGTAGATCCACTTGCCGTCGGGCGAGTAATCGGGTCCGTCGTCGTATGCGCCGGCGGAAGTGAGCCGTTGTTCTTCACCACCAGTTGGAGCCACGCGGAACAATTCGTACTTTCCGTTGCGCTGGCCAACGAAAGCGAGCCATTTGCCGTCGGGAGCCCAACCGTGGAAGTAGCTGGGCGCGGCGGGAGTGAGGAGCTTCACGCCCGAGCCATCGGCGCCTGAGAGAAAGACTTGGGATTGTCGCGAAGAAGGAGTGGATGCAGAGAAGGCGAGCCACTTGCCGTCGCGCGAAAGATCGTGGTCGTTATTGCAGCGATAGCCTTCGCCCAATTGGATCTGTTGTGGCTTCGCGTCGTCCAACGGCAGCTTGTACAGGTTCCCACCTGTATTGATGAGGAGCCACTTGCCATCGCGCGACCAGTTGGGCGCTTCGACGATACCTTCGGCTTCGTAGAGGGTGCGCGAGTTGCGGCTGGTGAGATCGAAGATGGTGACCTTGCTCCGGTATTTTGGAGGCTGCTCGAGGCGCACGTTGGTGAAGACGGCCGTTTCGAGAACCGACGCATCGTGCGAACAGACGCCGATGCCCACGTAGATGGGATCGCTCATCGCCAGCGTTTGCGGGCCAGTTGTGGTGAGCGCTTCACCGGGCGCGCCCGCTTGAATCGTGAACTGATTGCCGCGGCGTTGCAGGCGAATTCGCATGGGACCCTTCAGAGCTGAACGCTGTTCCTGCGTGGGACCACCGGGGGTGAGCCGGTATTGCAGTGAAGTGAGCCCGTCGCCGTGAAACGCGATGTCGGCATAGGCCGAGCCGGGGTCGAGATCCTGGCGCGCCATGAGAACGGCTTTGCGGTGAGCGTTGACGCCCGCACCGACGAGCTGCACGTCGGCCGTGAGCGTGAAGTCGCCCGTGACTCGCTTGTAGGCGAAATGGAAGGCGTCTTTCGCGGCCCAGATGTTCGCTCCGCCGCCAGTGACGCGATACTCGCCCGAGGCTGCATTGAATTCAACCGCACCGGCTTGAGGAGTATCGCCGATATCGCCGTGCGCTTCATAGAAGGGAGTGTTGGCCGGTTGGGCGGCGACCGGGGGAATTTGGCTCAGCAGCAAGACTGCGGAGAAGAGACGGAAGCGCATGGCGTGGCCAGCATATCACCGGCCAAGCGCCCCCTGCGCCGAATTTCGGAATGGATGCGCGTGTTTAACTGAGACGTCAATGCGCGCCGTTAGCCTACTCGTCCTGGTACCCATCGCCGCCGCCGGAATTGCGGCGCTGATCCCGCATCGGCCGGATATCCTCGCTCCGGGCCGGCTGGTGGCAATGGACGGCGCGCGTCTCCATATATGGTGCATTGGGCAGGGAACACCGACCATTGTGTTGGAACCCGGCCTGGGCGGGACAAGTCTCTCCTGGTCGTGGCTGCAGCCGATGCTGGCCAAGTCGACGCGCGTGTGTTCGTACGACCGGCCGGGCCTGGGATGGTCCGAGCCGCTTAACGTACCCCGCGATGGACGAAACACGGCACGAACGCTGCACAAACTTCTGCACGCCGCCGGAGAGCGCGGTCCGTTCGTGATGGTCGGCCATTCGCTCGGCGGAGCTTACGCACGGCTCTATCGCGATCAGTTCCGCGATGAGGTCGGGGGACTGGTGCTGTTGGATTCGGTGCAGTCAGGGCAGTGCGAGCGGTTGCCGGGCGCCGCCGCGATGATTCGCGAAACTACGGAGCGATTGGCAATTTGCCGCCGGACGGCACATCTGCATCTGGCGCGTTTACTGCTGCCGGTTCCTGCGTCGACGTACGAATTGCCCCAGCCGGTGCAGCCGGCAGTCAAAACTTTTCTGAACTCGCCCGTGCACCTGGAGGCGATGCAAATGGAAGCCGAGGAGTGGTTTCCAACTATGAAGCAGTTGGATAGAACAAGATCTATCCGCGCGCTGCCATTGTTGGTGCTCTCCTCCGATGTCAGCGGCGGACCGGTACGCCGCGAATGGATGCCCTATTGGCGGGAGATGCAGAAGGACTTGGGGATGCTATCCGATCAATCGGAAGTGCGAGTCGTTCCCGGCGCCAACCACGAAACGATGGTGACCAACGAAGCGCACGCGCAGTGGATCGCCGAGGTGTTGATGGACTGGCTGTGCGCGGTTTCGATGTAGCGTTAGAGCCCGGCGAACGCGGGTAGAATGACCATCGGCGTGCGGTGGAATGCGAACTTGCCGCTCGCTTTATCGACCACGCTCACCTGGCATAGATAGTTGCCCGGCGGTAGATTGGCCAGAGGAACGCGGAGTTGAACGGGCACTGAAGGTGTTTTGGCATCTGCCTTTGTATCGAGCACGACGGGTTCGGATTCGAGGGCTTTGCCTTTGCGATTGAAGAGGCTCACACTGGCTTCGATATCGATGCCCTGGTCGGATGTGACGCCGGGCTCGTAGACTTCGAACAATACGAAGAGTTCGCCACCTTCGCGAATCACCTTGGTAATACTTGGGACCAGCTTTGCTCCTTCGCGAACGAGAGGATTGTTCCTGGCGGACTTGTCGTTCCTGGTTGCGGCACCGATATTTTTTTCAAGCGGAATGCGCTGCGAACCCCAGACGACCGAACTTGTGCGCAGCCAGGATTGTTCGGCCGCCAGATCGGGAATCGTAAACTTTGTTTCAAAGGTTCCGAGGCGTCCGTTTTCATTTTCGCGCGCGACAAACTTGAGGCGGTACCCGCCCGGAGGAAGGGTGAAAGCGGTGTCGTATTGGAGTAACTTCCTGGCGAGTTGTCCGGTGTTTTCACCGCTGAGGCGGATGCGGATGAAATCGCGCACGCTGGCTACCGTGCGGCCGCGCGCATCGCGCACCTCGGCGATGAAATCGAGCTGCGCTTCTTCGCGTTCCTTCTTTCGCGCCAGGGGAATGACCGAGCCGGGAATTTTGACCGCTACCGGAACGATGTAGCGGTCCTTCGCGCGGCGGAACCAGTTGACCTCGATTGCCATCGGCAGGCCTGTGACCGGATCTCCGAGGCGGAGCGCTTCTTCGAGCTGGCGTTCCTTGTCGGTGCTCGTGTATTTGTCGAAGGTCTTCGGCGCATAATATCCGGCGCGATATTCGAGCTTGTACTTCTCGGGCGATTTGAGCTTTACTTCCACACGGCGGTAGCGGCCGTCTTCGGCGGGGTTGGACGAGTAGTAGCCGAGGATGTAGTAGCTGGAGAACGATTGCTGCGCTTGGACGATGCCTGTGGCGAGGTCGTTTGAGTCGAGCATAGCCTTGCCACCCGTGTCGGCAGCGAGGGTGTCGAGCGTCTCCTGTTGCGCGTTGAATTTGTCCCGGCGCTGGCGCTGGGCGCGGCCCGTGAAGAGCGAATCACCTTGCGCAGAACCCACGCTGGCATTACCCGCGGGCGCTTCGGCGGCCAGACCGCGCGCGTCGATCGGGTAGAAGGCAACGTTCGAGCGGATGGCCGCATTCACCGTCGAGCGAAGCTGCGATTCGTTCTCGGAGCCCGTGCGGCTGACGCCGGATGAGAAGTAGACGAGAGCCTTTTTCTCGGGCAGAGAGGCGAGCATATTCACGGCGTCTTCGAGCGCGCCGAGCTTGCGATCCGTGTTGAAAATATCGAACTCAGAACTATCGGCGGTGAACGCGGCGCCCGTGTCTTCGAGCGTTTCGTCGGCCGCGGCTCCTTCGGCGAGTTCGCTTCCCTCGCCCAGCCGAAGCGATTTGACGGCGGCGAGCAACGATTCTTTGTCGCTGGAAAAATCGTGCAGAATCTTGAGCTGCGAGGAAAAGGACATGACCGCGAGGAGATCGCTCTCGTTCATCGACTTGTGGATGTAATCCTCGGCGCCCTTGCGCGCGCGAATCTGTTCGGCAACCGCGAGCGAGGAGAGGTCGAAGAAGAGGACGATCAGGCGGCGATCGCGATAGCGCAGCTCGCCGGGCTTGGATGCGGAGATCAGTGGAGCGGATGCCGGCGCGGCAGCGGGTGTGGCCGCGATGGAGAGTGGCGGAGCTGCCGATTCGAGGCGTTGGTGCTCGAACACGGAAATCTTCTGGCTCTGCTTGTTTTCGATGAGCTCGAAATCTTCGGCCTTCAGACCTTCGACGGGCTTGCCGGCGCGGTCCTTTACTTCGACATTGACGATGACGAGGTTGGAGGTGGCGCGAAAGGTGACGGGCTCCTGTGGAAACGCGATGGAAGCCAGGAGCAGTGCGGCGATGAAGCGTGGGCGCGGCATTAAAAGCGGAACCTCAATTCCAGGCTGATGCGTCTCATTTGCGCCGCGCCGGTTGCGAGACCGTAGTCGGCGCCGTTGAGCGTGGTTCCGATGTTGGAGATGCTCACAATGTTGAAAATGTTCTCCGCTTCGGCGCGCACTTCCAATGCGCGGCGCTCGCCGGCGATGGGGATCGTGCGGTTGAGCGAGGCGTTGATGACGAAGAGATTTGGCCCGGGGATCGTATTGCGAGCGGCATTGCCGTAACGGTCGGCGGCGGGAAGGGCGAAGGCGTCCGTGTTGAAGTAGCCGCTGCCGGAGTTGACCGCGGCTCCCGTCGCGTCGGCGCGTGCGCTTCCCACGACGCCCGAGCCACCCGCGTCGGAACGGTTGCCGAGGACAAGCGCGGTGAGCGGCGTGCCGGAGTTTGCGGTGAGGCTGGCCATCAGACTCCAGTCGCGAAGCAGCGTTCCGTGAATGCCTTGCGCGGCACGCCGTGTGCCGCGGCCATAAGGCGAGGCGAGAATGACGCTTGCGTTGAACGTATGGCGCACATCGAAGCTGGAGAGCCCGCGCTCGGCATGTAGGTTGACGTTGTCCTGCACAACCGTGGCACGCCCACCGCCATAAGTGGAGACGTCATCGATGGATTTGCCGTATTGATACTGCGTGTTGAAGGTGAAGCCGCCGCGGAAGCGGCGAGTGAGACGGACATTGCCGGCGTGATAAATCGAGTTGCCGATCGAATTGTCGAGCGTGAAGCCGAGAGCGTACGGAATGGGCCGCCGATCTTCCGAGTCCGTGGGCGAACCGGGCGGCGCCTGATTGGGCAGCCTCTGGACGTCGAGGCGCGTCCCCTTTGTGCCCAGATAGCCGACTTCGAGGATGAGGGAATAGCGCAAATTGGTTTGTGCCGATGCATTCCAGGACTGTCCATAGCCAGTCCGGTAGCCGCGATCGACCGCATAGGTGTTGTTGATCAGAGTGCCGCTGGGCGTGGTAATGAAGCCAGTTTGGATGGTGAGGGGCTGAGCGAGCGTGGTGGTTTGTTGTGTGGTTGTAGCGAAGGGCGGCTGCTGCGCCAAGCGGCTGGCGAGCTGGCTGTAGATCGATCC
>DASRHX010000064.1:0-5374 GCA_035650295.1 Bryobacteraceae bacterium
GATGCAGGGACAGTTGTTCTCGCGGTACTTCCTGACGCAGTCAAGTGGCCGGTTTGAGCCGGTGTTGGCGAAGTTCTTCGAGGGCTTTTACGGGATCGATGTAAGCCAGGTAGGTGAGGATGCGAAGTTTCCCACATTTGAAGACGTTCTGGGCATGCTCGAGCTTGCACTGCAATGCGATGATCACTACCGCGTTGGCGGTGAGACGTGGGATCAGTTGAGGATACGCGAGTGCCGGGAACACGTGATCTTCCTGATCTGCACCGTGTTGGCCGAAACGCTGGGTAGGTACTTCTCGATTGGGCGAAACTGGCACCGCGAACTCGTGAGCAGGCTTCAAATTGCGCCGATTGACTTCATTTCGTTGAACTACGATTTACTCATCGACAACGCGCTGGTGGAGACGCTAAGAGGTCCGGATTACGGTGCGACGTTCGTAAATCGTGATCCGCGTACGCCGGAAGTTCGGTTGTACAAGCTTCACGGATCGCTGAACTGGCTGCGTTGCCCGACATGTGGTTCGCTGACGTCGACGGGCACGGAGAAGGGAGCGAGCTATCCTCAGCAGCTCAGACCGCGGTGCGAAAGGGAAGATTGCAAAGGCGAGACGACGCCGGTTGTGATTCCCCCGACGTTTTTCAAGGTCATGGACAACTTTCATCTGCTGGGCATCTGGCATCAGGCGTATTTGAGCCTGTTGAAGGCGAGGCGGATTGTCTTTTGCGGTTACTCGCTGCCGGATGCGGACATGCATGTGCGGTATCTGTTGAAGCGAGTGGAGGTGAACTCGGGATCGACACCTGAGGTCGTTGTCGTAAACAATCACGAGAAGAAGACAGAAGACGACAAGACTGCGGAGAAGGAGCGCTACCGACGTCTCTTCTGCGAGCCAGCAAAGGTGGTTTACACCAATCTCTCGTTTCAGGATTTCGCGACCGACCCAGCCAAGGTGCTCAGTAGCCAACTGGAGGAAGTGCTCAAATTGTAGGGATGCGGCGCCGCACATTTCTCGCTCTCGCAATTCGGCCATCCTTTCAGATCGCCACGTTTCAGGCCGATATCACTCCGCCTAGCGGAACGCCGCTGTGCCTGGGATTGGTCACACCCGCGGCGACAGTGGACGATGCGCTGACGGCGCGAGGGGTCGTGCTGTATCCGGGACGGGAGAAGCCGATCGTGCTATGCGCGCTCGACTGGTTGGGCGTGGGGAACGCGAGTCAGGATACATGGAAAGCCGCGCTGGCGCGGGCGGCGGAGACGGTGCCGGAGCGCGTGGCGGTTCAGACAGTGCATCAGCATGATGCGCCGGGCGAGGACCAGATGGCGGGCGAGTTACTAGGGATCGACGGCGTGTTTCAATCGGCGGCATTTGCGCGGGAGGCGCGGGCTCGGGTGGCGGCGGCGGTGCGAGCTGCGGGCGCGAAGAGACGGACGTTGAGTCACGTGTCGGCGGGAGCGGCGGTGGTGGAACGCGTGGCTTCGAACCGCCGGATATTGGGGGCAGACGGAAAAGTGGAGTTCGTGCGCTACACGGCCTGCAGAAACGCGCCGCTGTGCGATGCGCCGGAGGGGGTGATCGATCCCTTAATGAGATCGATCGGATTCTGGGATGGAAGCGAACGCGTGGCGACCTTGCACTACTATGCAACGCACCCGATGAGTTATTACGGCAAGGGCGCGGTGAGTGCGGATTTTCCGGGGATGGCGCGGGCGGCACAAGTGGGCTTCACAGTGTACTTCACGGGCGCGGCGGGCAACATCGGCGCGGGCAAGTACAACGACGGCGCGCCGGAGAAGCGGGTGGTGCTCGCGGAGCGGTTGGCCGATGCGATGCGTCGGGCGAGGGCGGCCGAGCAGAAGCACGTGCTGGACCGGGTGGCATGGGCTAGTGTGCCGGTGCGGCTGCCGCACCGAGACGGGAAAGAGTTCACCGAAGAGGCGATTGTCGCTGAGATGCGGAACGAAAAACTGGAGCTGAGGTTTCGCGCAAATGCCGCGCGATATCTGGCCTGGCTGCGGTTGACGAAACAGGGACGGGAGATTCCGGTGACGTGCTTGCGCGTCGGTCCGGCGCGGGTTCTGCATTTGCCGGGCGAGTTGTTCGTGGAGTACCAACTGGCGGCGCAGCGGGAGGCGCGCGGCGAGATGGTGGCGATGGCGGCATATGGGGATTACGGGCCGATGTATATCGGGACGGCGAAGGCGTATCCGGAGGGCGGGTATGAGACGAGCGCGGTGTCGCGCGTGTCGCCGGGGGCGGAGGAGATTTTGCTGGAGGCGCAGCGGAGGGCGTTGGGGAGAGTAGGTTAGGAGACGCACAAATGGCTGGACTACGCGACGATGCCATACAAGCCTTCCGACTAAAGTGGCGCCATCCGGGATTCACTTTCATGGCTACGACGCTGTTGGCCCTAGGCATCGGAGCGGCCACCGTGCTATTCAGCGTGCTTGACGCGCTCCTGCTGCGGCCATTGCCCGTACATGATCCTGATCGCATCGTGCGGTTGGAACGCGTTCGCTCAGGCGGCATTGAGACGCTTACAGACTTTAGGGAGGACGTCTACTTAGCGCTTAGCCGGCGCGCCCGGAAGATTACTCAAGTTGCCGCCTATCTTGACTTGAACGCCGCCTATCAAGATGGCGATCAGCCGCAACGAGTGAGGGTACAGGCCGTATCGGCTTCGTACTTTTCGTTGTTTGGCGTAGGAGCGCGCCTTGGACGAGTGCTTAGGCCCGAAGAGGACGAGGCTGGGGGCAACGCGAGGGCCGTTTTGCTGTCTTTCGATTTTTGGACGCGGCGATATGGGCGCGATCCCGCGGTTCTTGGCCGCAAAGTCACCTTGCGGGGGCAGTCATTTTGGATCACCGGCGTACTCCCAAGCGGCTTTACGGGCCCTTCGATCGATACGAGCCCAGATGTCCGAGTGGCGCTGCCATCGTTGTTCCTGTTAGGCGACGAAGGCGAGATCCGGCGTGGTGGAGTGTGGTACGAAATCATCGCCCGTTTACAGGCGGGAGCGAATCTTGATGCCGCTCGCGACGAGGCGGACGCTCTATTTCGCGGGGCGATGGAAGCGGCATTGAGCGGGCGGCCGGAACTCGACGATCGCATCCGTGAGTATGAGATGTCCGGCACGTTTCGATTGGAACCGATTCCACGTGGCGTTTCTCGCTTGAGGAAGCAGTACTCCAACGCCGCAGTTTTCTTGTTTGCCGCCGCTGGCCTGCTGTTCACGATGCTGTGCGCGAACGCATCCGGACTGCTATTGGCGCGAAATGCCGCGCGCCGGCACGAGTTCGCGGTGAGAATGTCCTTGGGAGCATCGCCGCGTTGTCTGATCCGATCCACGATGGTGGAGTCGCTTCTGCTAGCGGTCAGCGGCGGTCTTGCGGGATTGGGTTTGGCGCTCATCTCGCTGCCCCTACTGGTCCAGTCATTGCCCCCGGTTAGGCTTCTTGATGCGACCACTGTTCCCCTCGCGCTGAACATTGGCTTGGATCTCCGAGTTGCCGGTTTCGCCACTGCGGTCAGTCTGTTCACGAGCGTGGCGATGGCGCTTGCGCCAGCCTTGCGGGCCGCTAGTACGGATCCACAGGCCGTACTGCGAGGTGTGAACACGACTCGCTCGACTCGTGGTCGTTCCCTGTTGCTCGCCATTCAAGTTGCGCTTTGCACCGTGCTACTTGTGAGCGCAGGGCTACTGATCACGACGCTGGGCAACTTCAGGGCGCTGGATCCGGGTTTCGCCAAGGATCGCGTGGTTACGTTCGCCATTGTCCCGGACCTGGCTGGCGAGACGGCGGGGCAGTTGCGTGATGGGCTAGAGCAAGTATTGACCGAAGTCCGAGCGCTACCGGGGGTTCGCCACGCAGCCTATTCCAGCCGGCCTCTAATGCGGGGTACAGGAATCAAGGTCACTGTCGCGCCCGAGGGCCAGTCCCCAGCGCAGGACGGTTTCATGAACACGAGCGTTCATGTGGTGTCAGACGGCTACTTCGACACGCTAGGCCTGAGGTTGGTGAGTGGGCGTGTATACACGGAGCCGGAATACGAATCGGTTCCCGCTTCTGGCAGGCCGCGCCCAATCATGGTCAACCAAGCTCTGAGCCGACGCTTTTTTTTCGGGAGTTCACCGATTGGCAAACGATTAGGATTGACTGGAAGAGCGCCTGCAAAGGCGGACTTCGAAATCATTGGGGTTGTTAGCGATGCCAAGTACCGTTCGCTCCGCGAGCCGGTTCCCGCCACGCTGTACCAGCCCCTGGTGCTGGGCAAATATACTCCAGGCGTGCTCCATGTGAGGGCTGAGGTCGCGCCAGCAGCCGTGATCTCCGACATTAGGCGCGTGTTCCATAGAATCAACCCGCGGCTTCCATTGACAGAAGTCACGACGCTGGACGTCGACGTGGAAGCCTCGCTGTGGAGCGAAAAGGCGTTGGCTGTACTGGCCGGGGCATTCGGAATCTTTGCCATGCTCATCGTGGCGGCTGGGCTGTTTGCTTTGGTCTCCTTCCTTGTCTCACAGAGGACCAAAGAGATTGGAATTCGCATCGCGGTGGGGGCTCGATCGACGCAGATCCTGGCCTTGATCTCCAATCAGACATGCAAACCCGCCGCGGTTGGGATATTGATGGGCATTGCGCTCTCGATTCCAGCAGCACGAGCCATGCAGTCATTGCTATTCGAGGTTTCACCGACGGCGGCCCTGCCGCTAGTCGCGGCAGTGCTGTCGATTCTCGCGACCATGGCGGCCGCTTCGCTGATTCCCACACTACGCGCTGTCCGAACTGAGCCGGCGGTTGCACTCCGTCAAGATGACTGAAGGATCTGAGCCGGTACCAGATGCCGAATGAGTTCACGTCGACGCGCTAGCATATCCCCATGGGATTTCTCGATAAAAAAGTGGCAGTGGTGACGGGCGCGACGAAGGGAATCGGCCGGGCGATTGCGGAAGGTCTGGCCGGCGAAGGCGCGCGCGTCGTGATTTGCGGGCGCGAAGAGGCTTCGACACAGGCGGCGGTGAAGGAGATTGCCGGGGCGACGGGAGCGAAGGTAGCCGGGCGCGCGTGCGATGTAAGGAATCGGACAGACGTGGCCGCGCTGTTCGCGCTCGCGGAAAGCGAGTTCGGCGGCGTGGACGTGGTGATCAACAATGCCGGCGTCGGTAAGTTTTCGCCGGTGGAGACGCTGGCGGTGGAAGACTGGCATCTCATGTTGGAAACCAATTTGACAGGCGTGTTCCATTGTTGCAAGGAGGCACTCCCCCGGATGAAAAAGCGCGGGGGCGGTTACCTGATTCAAATTGGCTCATTGGCGGGGAAGAATCCGTTTGCGGGCGGGGCGGCCTACAACGCATCGAAGTTTGGATTGAAC
>DASRHX010000065.1:0-4044 GCA_035650295.1 Bryobacteraceae bacterium
TAAATTAGGGGAACCAAATCCTGGCAGGCTTGGGAAGGCAAAGCCAGCGTTGGTTACGTGGAGTCCCTCGTGACAGCTGCCAATTGCCAGAACGATGTGTTGTGTCGCCCATGCGAGCGATGCGCCTAGCAGCTAGCGGGCGAGACGGATTGACAACTTCCAGATGCATTGGGATCGTTGCCGCGTTCTTCTTGGCCTGCGTCATTGACCAACCGCTCTGGCTTTAATCAGGAAGCTCATGGTGAATAGAGCGATTGCTGCCGCACCGAGCAACGCTGCGAATAGCAGTCGCCAGTCTCGGCGACGAAGTGCGGCGACAACTGAAAATGCAAATGCTGATAATCCAGCGAGGAATGAAAGGGGCACAATGAACCCGCCAACGGCTGGCAGCTTCTGCGACGGCCATGCGAACACCGCCGTGGAAAACAACCAGGAGCCGCCCAACAGCGCAAACGCTCCAGCCCAAACCGCGTGCCAGGACGTGATGGGTCGCCGGAGGAGGGTCGCACGGAGCTGTTGTGGTGTTTGGGTCTGCATGACACTCGAAGCAGACTAACGGTCAGTGATCTTCATCTTGATGCATAGTAACGCCGCCGGTAAATCGGTCAACGGTAAGTGGATATCGATTGTCAAGTTTACGGCAGGCGAAGCCGACCAACGTGGCGGCATTCAGACATAACCCCCACAAGGCATGGGTCACACTTTTTGAAACTGTGATTAGATCACCCCGGTCGGAAAGGTACGCGCTTTGGGGCTATCGTACCTGATGAGAAGGAGGGGATTGTTGATTGTAGTTTGCGCGCTCATGGGCGGGTGCGCCACCAGTTCGGAATGGCTGGACAAGATTGGGCGCGCGAGTGGCGTCGGGTTGACGCAGGACCAGATTGTCGCCGGGTTGAAGGAAGCGTTGGACAAAGGCACCGAGCACGCGGTCAACACGCTCGGGCGCGAAAACGGTTTTCTGGAAAATGTGCAGGTGCGGATTCCGATGCCTGAAAAGCTTCGCACGGTGGAACGGACGTTGCGCACGCTCGGGCAGGACCGGTGGGTGAACGAATTCGAGATGACGATGAATCGCGCGGCCGAGAAGGCAGTGCCGGAAGCAGTCGAGGTCCTGGCCAGTTCAATCCGGCAAATGCGCCTCGCAGATGCGGAGGCGATTCTGCGCGGCGCCGACACGGCGGCGACGGATTACTTTCGGCGCACGAGCGAAACGAATTTGTATGCGCGGTTCCTGCCGATCGTGAAGCAGGCCACGGCTGCCGTGGGCGTCACCGCGGCCTATAAACAAATGATGGAACGCGTGGCGCTCGGCGGGCTTGGCGAGGCGATATTCGGGCGCGAAGCCGTGGACCTCGACGCCTACATCACCGGAAAAGCATTGGACGCGCTGTTCCTCAAGATCGCCGAACAAGAGAAACTGATCCGGGAGAATCCCGCCGCGCGCACCACCGAGCTGCTGCGAAAAGTCTTCGGGGCAATCTGGCGCGGATCGGAAGCCACTAGCGCTTCGTACAATCGCAAAGAAATTGGGTGTGGAACCGCCGTCGGAGACACGCTTCAACAGGTGAGCGCATTTCTGGCGGCACCGATGGCGCCGGCGAACTCGCCGAGTTGGGCGGGAATGATTTTCGCCGCGTGACCGGCGGGGCGCCATTCCATCACGTCCAGGTATTTTTGCAGTGGACGGAAGAGCGTGTCGCCGGAGCGCGCGATGCCGCCGCCGATGATCACCGCTTCCGGATCTAGAACATTGATCAAGGAGGCAATCCCGGCCGCAAGCGCCTGGACGGATTTCAGCCAAACGGCGGTAGCGTTCGTGTCGCCCTTGAGATGGGCGGCGACAAGATCGTGGGTCGTGGCGAAGCGGCCGCCCGTTCGTTCCTGAATGGTGTAGTTGCCAACCAAAACCTCCAGACTTCCCGGCGTGCGCGCCACATCCGGAATGCCGTCGGGATCCAGCGAAATATGACCCAGGTGCCCGGCCCGGCCGATGTGTCCGCGCAGCAAGCGGCCATCCACCATCGCGGCGCCGCCGACGCCAGTGCCGAGCGTGAGCATAATGACGTTGGTGTACGATTTGCCCGCGCCCTGCCAGACTTCGCCCAACAGAGCGGCTTGCGCATCGTTGAGGACAGGCACGGGTGTGGAAGATTTCAGGTGTTGGGTCCAATTGAGGCCTGCCAGTCCTTGCAAGCGTCCCGGCATAACAGCAATGGACCGTCCGTCGCGGGCCGCAAGACCGGGCGCGGAAAGACCGACGCACGCCGGCTCGTCCGGCCGCTTCAGGTCATCGACAATCGAAGAAATCTTTGACGCCCAATCCATGCGCGCGTCATCCTCGAATGGGACCGTGTGTTTCGTGACGATATCGCCGTTCTCGCGAACTCTTACGGCCTTTACGCTTGAGCCTCCCAGGTCAATGCCGATGGCGTGACTCATCTTGCTTGTAGCCGCCGACGTAAGGAGGCGGATTCCCCCGCGGTTGCGTCCGCCTGCCAACGAACGGTTGCGGGGCATCCAAAGCGGCAGAGGACTGCCGCACTCCAAGACGCTACGCGAGATCCGACAGGTTTTGGACTGCGGCAGTCCTCTGCCGCTTTGGATGCGAGGGTTCGTGGGCCGTATGTCGCCGCTTTGCGGATCGGTATCTTACGTCGGCGGCTACGAAGAATCGTGCGCTTCATCGTGTAAGCTTAACCCACCACGACGCAAGTTTGCGGACCAAATTCGGCGAATCGGTGCGGGCGGAAGTGTGCCGCGGACTCACGTCCGCGGCTACGGGGACCTGGCCATCAGAAACCGACCAACCGCCATCCACCGCCAGGACCTGGCCGGTAGCGAAACGCGAAGCGTCGGACATGAAATAGACGGCAGCAGCGTCGAGATCGGCAGGCTGGCCAATGCGACCGCCATCGAGGGGTTGTTTGGTGGCTATGAACGCGAGCACCTCGGCGTCACCTTGTGCGCGCTGCGACATGGGCGTGGCGACCAGCGCCGGCGCGAGCACATTTAAGCGAATGCCGATTGGCGCATAATACGCCGCGGCGGATTTTGTGAACCCGATCACGGCGGATTTCGCCGCCGCGTACGCGTGCGTGGCGAAGAAATGGGGCGACGGCGAAAAGCCGAGCACGGAACTCATGTTCAGGATCGAGCCGCCGGTCTTCTGCGTGAGGAATTGTTGAATGGCCGCGCGGTTCGAATAGAACAGCGACGTCAGGTTTTGCTGGATCGTGTATTCCCAGCCTTCATCGCTGACTGTGTGCACCGGACCGTCGCCCTGCTTCCGCCCGCTGCCGCCAGCGACGTGATACAAGCCATCGAACCGTCCGAAATTCTTGACGGCGATATTAACCGCGGCAACGGCGGCGTTGCGATCGGTCGCGTCCGCCGCGAATGGGATTGCGGCGCTGCCAAGTTCCGTTTTGGCGTTGTCAATTTTGGCCGAGTCCTTGCCGACAACGACGACTTTCGCACCGGCAGCGACGAACGCCTTCGCCGCCGAAAGGCCAAGCCCGCTCGTGCCGCCAACCACCACGATGGACTTGTTTGCGAGGCTGCTCACAAGCCGAGTTGCTTGAACCGTTCCTCAACTTGCTTGAGATGGAAGTCGAGCGAGCAAAGCTGTTCCAATTCGCCCTTGCCAAAATGTTTTGCCACGTCGGGGTCGCTGAGCAATTGCTTCTTGAAGTCGGCATCGGGTTTGCCCGCGTGCTTTGCCTCCCAGGTCTTCATCGCGTTGCGCTGGACCAGCTCGTAGGCCTGCTCGCGCGTGAGCCCTTTCTTGATCAACGCCAGCAGAACCGTCTGGGAATTCCAAAGTCCGAGCGACAACTCCAGGTTGCGCGCCATGTTCTCGGGATAGACGATCAGCCCATCCACGAGCTTTGAGAGCGTCACCAGCATGTAATCCAGCAGTGTGCACGAATCGGGAAAGATGATGCGCTCAACCGAACTGTGGCTGATGTCGCGTTCGTGCCAGAGGGCGACGTTTTCAAGCGCAGCGACGGCGTTGCCCCGCAGGACGCGTGCAAGCCCCGT
>DASRHX010000066.1:0-4812 GCA_035650295.1 Bryobacteraceae bacterium
ATATCTCTTCGACCGCATCGCCGCTCAGATCGGTTCGCGTTGTTTCGTTGGTAGCCATTGTTTCTTTCTCCTTTCAGGTTAGGGGTTAATTTAACGAGACGTTAATTCTACTGACCATTGACGCCATCCGTTGGCTACTTATCGCCGCGCGCCGCACGGGGTGATTCGGCGTTACAGTTCAAGCGTTGGGCTCTTCGGCATCGTGCGCGTGACCGATCGCCTGTCGCAGGCGAGGCTCTAGTTTGCCGCAGCTCAAGATGACCTTCTGTGAGTGTACTGACTCCACCGCGGAGAGCGGCACGACGAAGTCCCCTGCATTCTCCACGTAGATCACTAGTTCGGGCCGGCCCTTCGGAGAAACCGCTCGAACCGCGCCGGACTCCTCGCCGCCGTCTGAAACAAACTGATATCCTATCTCGATGGCTTCTTGCATTGTTTAGTCCTCCGAAAACTCCTTTTACCCAACGTCGAGTTCACTTCTAGATAAAAATTCTTCTACAGTGCGAAAGCGTCGCTGAAGCTCAGCGGGAACGGTTCAGTCCTTCGCCAACGCATGAACTAGCAGTGCTGTGTCGGTGAAAGCACGCAGTCGTTGGAGATACCCGTCACGGACTGTCCAGACATGGGCGAAGGGCACATTGACGGGCACGGCTGCTTTTCGAGTTTTTCCCTCGATACGACCGAGCGCGACGACTTCGTCGCCCGCGGCAATGAACTCTTCGGCGACGAAGTGAACGTCAAGAGCTTTATAGAAGCTGGTGAGAAAGCGATCGAGCACGTCCTGAAGGCCCTCGAAGTGGCCGCAGCCCATGGGCATTCCTTCCGGCATATCGTATACAACGTGCGGCGCCTGGAGACCGCGCAGCGACTCGCGATGTCCTGGGACGGTAGCTGCGTAGAAAGCGCGAACTCGCTTCTCGTTTTCCTCAATCATTGTCTTCTCCTCCATGATCCCTTCTATGCGATCCGTGCAAATTGCGATCAGTCGGTTTGAACGTATTGCGAATCTCTTTCTGTGGACCCGCCAACGGGCACTTCTCCGTCACCATTTTCAAACGCCTTCCAACTTAATATTCCGCAAAAGCCTCGTCCGGATAGCAGTACAACCAACGTTCCCCGGGCTCCGCCGATGCGATCACGGGATGTTTGCTCGCGCGCGCGTGCGCGGTCGCGTGTCGATTCGGCGAGTCGTCGCAACAGCGCGTCGCGCCGCACTCTTGACATATGCGCAGATGAATCCAACGCGCGCCTAGCTTCACGCACTCATCGCACTGACGGTGCTTTGCATGTTTAACGGTAATGATGGTCTCAATATGCGAACAAGTTCCGTCCGCCATCGTTCGTCCTCCTACTCAGACAGCACCTGATGGGCGAAGGAAATCGCGATCGAACCTTCGCCCACTGCCGACGCGACACGTTTGATATTGCCACCGCGGACGTCGCCGACCGCGAACACGCCGGGCAGACTCGTTTCAAGAAGATGGGGAGGCCTACCAGGCGGCCAATGCGCGGCAGCCAAATCATCCTGCGACAGATCCGGTCCTGTCTTGATGAAACCTTTGGCATCGAGCGCAACACAACCAACTAGCCACTCGGTGCTGGGAACCGCGCCGGTCATGACGAAGACGTGCCGAATGTCGTGGGTTTCGACGCTACCGGTCTGATCGTCGCGCCAGCGCACGCGTTCGAGATGACTATTCCCTTCGAGGGCGGCAATTTCGGTATTGGTTCTCAGGACAATCGCCGGATTCTGTTCGATGCGACGAATCAAATAGCGCGACATGCTCTCGGCCAACCCGCTCCCGCGCACGAGCATGTGCACGCGTTTCGCGGTCTGGGCTAGAAATACCGCGGCTTGGCCGGCCGAGTTGCCTCCTCCCAGCACAACGACTTCTTCCCCACGGCACAACTGCGCTTCCATAAATGTCGCGCCGTAGTACACCCCGATGCCCTTGAATTCCGATAAATTTTCGATCGCCGGTACGCGGTACTCGGCGCCGGTCGCAATAATGATCGTGCGCGCCGGCACCCGCGTATTGTCGTCCATCTCAATAGCGTACGGCTTGCGGTCGCACACGAGGCGTTTGGCGCCTGTCGCGATGATCACCTGCGCGCCGAACTTCCGCGCCTGGGTGTAAGCCCGTCCCGCGAGCGCTTGACCCGAGATACCGGTGGGAAAGCCAAGGTAGTTCTCGATCTTCGAACTGGAACCGGCCTGCCCTCCTGGCGAATTCGTCTCCAGCACCAGAACATCGAGGCCTTCCGAAGCGGCATAGACGGCCGCCGCGAGTCCCGCGGGTCCCGCACCGACGACGACCACATCGCGTATCTGAGTTTGATCGATGGCCTCGTTGAAGCCCAAGCATGCCGCGATCTGCTGATTGGTCGGGTTGCGCAGGACCACATCGCCGCGACAGATGAGCACAGGCACATCCGCCGCACTGACGTGAAAGCGGTCCAATAAATCCTGCACGTCGGCGTCGCGGTCGAGATCGATGTAGGAGTACGGATGGCCGTTGCGCGTCAGGAACTCTTTGACGCGAAGAGTTCCAGCGCAATGATTCGATCCAGCAAGCACGACGTCGCCGAGCCCGTGCGCAATCAATTCCACTCGGCGCAGGATGAAGGCCCGCATGATCAGCTCGCCGAGTTCGCTGTCGGTCTGCACGACCGCCAACAACTGCTCACGATCCAACTCGATCACTTCGCCCGGCTCACGGGCGCGCGATCGGACGAGCGCGGGGCGGCCTGAGAGCATGTTCACTTCGCCGGTAAACTGACCCGATTCATGGACCGCGACGAGCGTCTCGGTGCTACCGGATGGCCGGATAACTTCGACCCGGCCTGCCGTGATGACGAAGAACGGCACGGCGTGCGTTCCCGCTTCGACGAGCACCTCTCCGGCTCGGATCGCACGCAATTTTCCGTGCGCAGCGATTCGTTTAATTTGGGCCGGTGTCAGCTTCGGAAACAGGCGCTCGACACCGGAGGAGAGCGTCAACGCAAGCGGAAGAACTGTATCAGTCATGGGCAATGCACCATTTCAAATTAATCTTGTCTCTTAATTAATTAATGCCCCATCGTAAGAACGGCGCGAAAACGCGCCCTGCCGCTCATCATGTGTTCGTAGGCTTCTGCCGCGCGCTCGAGCGGAAATATTTCAGTCATGGCGCGCACGCCGGTGAGCTTGCTGAAGGCAAGCGTATCTTGCGAATCGATGGAGCTGCCGGAAGGCCAGCCCAAGATCGAGCGCCGTCCCAGGAGAAGCGGAATTCCCGGCACTTGCAGCGGCTCGGCCGCGGCACCCAAAATAACTAATTTTCCGTTGATGCCGAGACCGCCCAACGTCGCGCTCATCGCGTCACCGCTGGTCACCGTCGCGAGGACGACCTTGGCGCCGCCCAACTTCAGCAGTTCCGCGGCGGGATCTTGCGTCTTGCTATCGATGTAAGACCAGGCGCCGAGCTTTCGAGCCAGCGGTTCCTTGTCCATCCCGCGCGCTATGGCAACGGTCCGGAAACCCATCTTCGCGGCGAACTGAACTCCCAAGTGGCCGAGGCCGCCGATGCCAAGTATGGCCACAAGGTCGCCGGGCCGCGCGCCGCTGTTGCGCAAAGAATTGAAAGTGGTCACTCCCGCGCACATCAACGGTCCCGCGTCTACCGCTGAAAGTTCTTCCGGAATCGCCGCTAATGCGCCGGCGGGAGCGATCACGTAGTCAGCGTACCCGCCGTCGTAGGCGATGCCTGGCACTTGAAACGCGACTTGACAGGTAACAAAATCGCCGCGCCGGCAAGAATCGCAGTAGCCGCAGTGGCCGCCGTGCCAACCGACGCCGACCCGCTGTCCTTCCTTCCATCCGGCAACGGCTGCGCCGACAGCATCAATAATTCCGGCGATCTCATGTCCCGGCACGCGCGGGTACTCAATGCCCGGCCACAGTCCTTCTTTGGTCATGGAATCGCTATGGCAGATGCCGCAAGCTTCAACTTTAATGCGCACCGAACCCGCAGCAGGTTCCGGGATTTCACGTTCAACAATTTCCAAAGGCCCATTGGGACGAGGGACTTGCACGACATGCATCTTCGACATAATTCCTCCAATCGTCTGCTTTCTTAATCTCGCGCTTCCGAGCGATGCGGATACTGCATCGACCAGCTCCTTGGTCACGCTGAGCCGTTCGATCTCGACCTTTCTGACCGCCATGTTTTCTTTCTTCTCATCGAAGCGAATCACGCGACCGCGACATCATTGATCTGAGTCAGTACGCCACGTGCATGTCTTCCGGCTCGAAGCACCAGTGTTCGAGGCCGAACCCACGCGATGCCCCGGTAATGCACCAAAGGACTAATTTCATACGACCTCCATGGTCTTGTGTGAAAAGATGTTAGGGCGCCTAGCTCTCTTTATTAGTTCTCTTGCGTATTGATGGAAGGCGCGAAGCCAAGTTGCTGCGCGAGCGACAGCAAATTCGCGACTCCCCAGTGCTCGGTGATCTTGCCGTTGCGGACCCGCATCACGTCTACCGTTTCGAAGTGGATCTTTCTTCCGGTCGGCGCCAAGCCCCAGAACGTCCCTTCGTGTGTGCCATGATACGTTTTATACGTCGTCACCCGATCGCCGTCGGAAATCTGCCAATGGATCTCCGCGTGAAAATCCGGAAATGCGGCGCGCAATGCGCGGTATAAATTTCGCGCGCCGTCGCGATCCGGGGTGAAGCCGCCCGGCTGCGGCGTATGATCCACGAAGTCCGCGGCGAACAGCTCTTCGAACACTTCAAAGTTCCCGCGACCCTGAACCTCTTCGGTATTG
>DASRHX010000067.1:0-2183 GCA_035650295.1 Bryobacteraceae bacterium
TGCTGAAGCTCCAGATATCGCGAATCTGGCGGCGGAAGCCTGCGCGGGCGAGCGTACAATCGCAGGTGGTCCGCTCGACGAAGCCGTGATCGTCCATCTCGGCGTTGATCAGCATGCGCGGGTTCGACGGCAATAGCGTGGTGAAGTGGAGCGAGTGCACGGTGGCTTGTGTCAGCGGAGCCGGACGCTCAACCGAGATCACCGCGACATTGTCTTCGAATAGGTGGACACAGTTGCCGGATTGCATCGGGCGGCAGGCATAGCCGATAGTGCCAATCTCGCTAATGATGTAGGTGGGATAAACTTCCGCGCCTGTGCTCTGGATCACCTGGCGCTTGGCTTCGGTGAGCGCTTCGCCGGACACGAAGAACGACACACCGTCCAGCCTGATGCCACGATCGCGAGCGGCGGCCGCCACGCGCACGGCGGGACTGGTCACGCCCCACACAACCGCCTTGCGGCCACCCTCCGACGTCTTTTGCAGGTGGTTGACGACCGGGTTGAAATCGTGTGGAGGCAGATACTCAGGCCATGGCGTTTGCACGCCGAGCAGGCGCGATTCGGCAACCAGCAGCTTTGTGATGATGCGGTAGTGCGCAGTACCGCGAAGATTGCCGCCAACCGCGAACCACTTGTTGACGCGCCCCCCCATGCGGTGCATCGTACTCGGGCGGGTGAGGCCGTACGGCGCCGGGAGAATCGGCATCAGCATGACAAATTCCTTGCCTGCATAGCCGTGCTCCGTGGCCATCAGCCCTTCATAGCAGTCGCGGTAGGAACGGTATGCCACTGAGTGCGGCGTGTGGGTGCCGGCGCTGCGGCTGCCGCTGGAGCGCGATTGCCAGCTCCCCTTCAGATCCTTCTTCAGGAAGCTACGCTCATCGGAAGGGATCTCGCGGCCAGCGCGGACGATGGGCCGTTTCCGCTTCACCTCATCGTGAGTAAGGAAGATTCCGGCGTTTTTCAGCTCCAGCAGCGCGCCTTCCAATCCACGGCGAGCGACAAGAGACTCCAGGTCGCCCTGTGTGCATTGGGCCAGTTCGAACATCGCGTGATACGGATGGCTGGGATCGGAGAATATATACCGTCGAACTTGCGCGAGAAATCGCTCCTCGCGGTGCTGGAGCTGCTCTTGAATCACTCCCAACGGATCGCTGTGCGAAGGCCGCCGAAATACCTCGGCGAGCCCTTTGGCCATTTTGAGATAGTAAATCGCTTCTTTACGCATGAGCCTCAGACCGTTGGAGTACGTCGAGAGCGCTCAGAATCTGGCGTTTGGTGCGGCTGAATTCGGCGGAGGTGATCTCATCGGCGTAGCGCGGCCGGGGGAGACGGACAGGGACTTCCATGCGCATGCCGCACCCTTTGGGATCCATCACCATGATGCGATCGCTCAGCAGAATCGCCTCATCGACATCGTGAGTTACAAACACCACGGACATCGAGGTGGGAGCCCATAATGCCAGCAGTTCCTGCTGCAAGGTGAGCCGGGTTTGGGCATCGAGAGCGGCGAACGGTTCGTCCAACAAGAGCAATGCCGGCTCGCATATGAACGCCCGGATCAGGGCAACGCGTTGGCGCATGCCCAGGGAGAGCTGTCCCGGATAGTCGCGTTCACGGCCGCCCAAGCCGTACGTGTTCAACATCTCAAGGGCTCGCGGTTCGCGGTCCTCCCGCGCCACGCCGCGCATCTCCAAGCCAAAGGCGGCGTTATCCAGCACCGTCATCCAAGGAAATAATCCATGCTCCTGGAATACTAGTAAGGCGTCTTGGTTGGCATCGTCGCCCTGGGATCGGCGCTCAATTGTGCCTCGCGTCGGGGGAATCAGCTCTGCGATGGTCCGCAACAGCGTTGTCTTCCCGCACCCGCTCCGGCCAACTATCGTCAGAAACTCGCCTTGGCGCGTGGCTAAATCGATGTTGCTGAGGGCGGTAGTGGGTGAATTCCCCGAGTTGAAGACGACTTCGAGCCCATTGCAGAAGACTTGCACAGCTTCTCTCCGTCTAAGACGGACTCCTCCATTAACCTAACTAATGAGGATCATTCTACTGTGGATGAATGCGGCGACACAATCGGAGAACGGTCCCTGGGTCCTGCTAGTACTACCGATTTAGCGAAATTGTTCCCAACCGTGGGACTTACCGGTCAAAGTGGCTCCGAACGGCACCTTTTGGTGAGCGCC
>DASRHX010000068.1:0-3829 GCA_035650295.1 Bryobacteraceae bacterium
CACTTGGACGACGCTCACGAACTGGACGCTGCGCGTGCCGCTGTTGCAAGCCAGCAACCAACTGATCCTCCTCGGGGCCGACGCGCACGGCCGGCTCATCCCGGGCATCAGCAACCAGGTCACCGCGGTCTACAGCGGACCTATCCTTCAGCCGCAAGGAAATGTCGTCATCAACGAGATGATGTACAACCCCACCAACGCCGGCATCGCGTTCGCGGAGGTTTTCAACAGGAGTGAATTCGCCTTCGACCTGTCCGGCTGGCAAATCAACGGTTTGGACTATCAGTTTCCCGCTGGCTCGGTCATCGGCGGCCAGCAGGCGCTCGCGTTGGCGAAGAATCGCCCAGCCTATTTCGCCGCCTATGGCTCGAACGCGCCGCCGCCGTTCGGCATCTTCGAGGCCAATCTTGATACCGACGGCGAGACGCTCACGTTGCTCCGGCCTGGTACGACTGGCGCGGCGGATGTCGTGATTGACAAAGTCCGCTACGAGGCGCGCCTGCCCTGGCCGACGGACGCCAACGGGGCGGGCTCGTCCCTCCAACTGATCGATCCCGGGCAGGACAACAGCCGTCCGAGCAACTGGACCGACCGCCAGGGCTGGCAGCAGATCACCTACACGGGCACGATCCAGGGCGGAGCTTCGCCTGGGACCAACCTGACCATCCTCGTCACTGGCGGCGGCGGAGACTTCTACATCGACGACATCGTGCTGGTGACCGGCGCGGTGGCCAACGTGGGGATGAACTTGATCCAGAACGGGGACTTCGAGTCCGCATTGAGCGGGCCGTGGAGCGCCACGGGCAATCACAGCGGCTCGATGATCGCTTCGGACACCGCCCACAGTGGGAACGGTTCACTCCACGTCATCGGCACGGGGCAAGGCGGGGCTTCGGCGGCGGTTCGCCAGATGCTTCCGGCGTTCGCCGCAAACACTCTTTGCACCATCAGCTACTGGTTCCGGCCGGGAACGAGCGGTGTGCAAGGCCTGGTCCGCACCGTCAGCGGCAGCCTGTTCAGCAGCGCGTTTTCCATCCGGCCCGCGAACTTTACCCCCGGCGGGGCCAACAACGATCAGCGGGAACTGCCGCCCTACGATCCGCTCTGGCTGAACGAACTCCAGGCGCAGAACACCGCGGGCATCGCCGACAACTTCGGCGAGCGCGAGCCATGGATCGAACTGTACAACGCCGGAACCGGCACGCTGAGCCTCGAAGGTTATTTCCTCGCGAACAACTACGATTCGAATCTGACGCAGTGGGCCTTCCCGCCGGGCAGCAGCATCGCAGCCGGCGAATTCAAAATCGTCTGGGCCGACGGCGAGCCGGGCGAAACATCCGGTGCCCACCTGCACACGAGCTTTCGTCTCAATGGCACGACGGGCAGTGTCGCCCTCGTCCGCCTGGTGGACGCGCAGCCGCAGATCACCGATTACCTGACTTACGCCAGCCTTGGCGCGGCCTTGTCTTACGGTGATTTTCCCGATGGCCAGCCGTTCACACGTCGCATCCTCCAAAGCGTCACCCCGGGCACAACCAACGCGGCGAAGGTCGTCAGCCTCTTCATCAACGAATGGATGGCGAGCAACACCCGAACGCTGGCTGACCCCAGCGAGTTTCCAAATCAGGCGTTCGATGATTGGTTCGAACTCTACAACCCAGGCCCGGACCCCGTGGACCTGGGCGGCTGGTGGCTGACGGACAACCTCGCCAACCCGCTGCGTTTCCGGGTGCCGAGCAACGGCGTCTATGTCGTCCCCCCCGGTGGATTCCTGCTGGTGTGGGCGGATGAGGATTCGAGCGTCAACCGCCCGGAACTTCCGGACCTGCACGTGAACTTCCGGCTCAGTGCGGGCCGCGAGGACATCGGCCTCTTCGCGTCCGACCTCACACGCATCGACGGCGTAAGTTTCACCAATCAGGTCAACGATATCAGCGAAGGTCGTTTCGCCGACGGCGCGAGCGCCATTTACTCCATGGCCACGCCCACACCGGGTCTGCCGAACACCCTCGGCGGTGGCAACACAGCGCCGCAACTGGCCGCCATCCCGAACAAGACGGTCACACTTGGACAGACGTTGAACTTCACGGTTCCCGCCACCGATGCGGAGGCGCCGCCGCAAACGCTCTCCTTCCTGCTCGAGGGCATCGTTCCGTCCGGTGCGGTGATTGGCGCCATGAACGGCTTGCTTACATGGACACCCACTGCGCAGCAAACGCCCGGCACCAATGCGATCACCGTCCGCGTCACCGACAGCGGCGTGCCGCCCCTGAGTGCCACGCGCACGTTCACCGTGTTCGTCGTTGGTCCGCCGCGCATCAGTGGCATTACTCCGCCCGTCAACGGCGTGGTCACGCTCACGGTGCCAGCCATCGCGGGCAAAACCTATCGCGTCGATTACAAGAACAACTTGAATGACCTCGCGTGGACGCCACTCGGCGGCAATCGCCTCGCGCCTTCCACCACGCTTGCCATCCACGATGACATCGGCACGCAACCACAGCGTTTCTATCGCGTGCTGGTGCTGGACTGATGCTGGGGGCCGCAATGCAATTCGAGAAGCCGCTCACGGCGGTACGTGAAATGGCTCCACATCGCGTTGGACGAAGAGCCAGTTCATCAACGCGCCACCGCGCGGATAACTGGATCTTGTCGATAGCGTTCCCCCATCACTTTCCTCGAAGACGTGCATATGCCGCCACAAGGCGTAGGGACCACGCAGTTGAATGTCGATGAACCTGTCGGGCGGGTTCCACTCGATGATTTTGGTGCGCCAGCCAATGGCCAGGCCGTGAACGCGAATGCGGTAGTCTATCTGTGTCCCACCTCGTCACGCGGGCGCGGCAGCCACAGTTCGGTGTGAAGGGTGAACTCGAAGATTCGATTTCGCGAATTTGGCATCGTGCCATGCACCTTCGCGAAAGATGTCGAAAACGCGACTGCTTTCAACTCCCGCCGCCTCCACCATATTTTTCGGCCTGTTCAGGCGGTCTCATCCTAATGTCGTCCACGAGAATGTGCCCTCGCCCAAAATCCGTCAGCGCCGAAGGGCGTTTGTCCCCGGGACGCACAGAATCCGCGTCGCGTCCCCGGGGAACGCTCCTTTGAATTATGGCTTCTTGAGCCGGTAACATTTAACGACTCCCGCTGCCGGGACAGTCACGGTGTGCTCAGTGGCGGTGTCGATGACAGACTGTGGCGCAGCGCTCCAACTTTTCGGTTGCGCGACGTAGGCGGTTTCTTCGAGCGTGAATCCGACCGCGTTCAGGGGCCAGGAGATCACGGCTTGGCCGCCATGGACGAGCTTGATCTTCAGAATCGGCGCGCCGGGAGTCTGGAGCAGCGTGACGCCGCTCCAGAAGCCGCCTTCGAGCTTGAAGTTCCCGCCCGCGAGCGTGCCCGCGTCGGTCTGGCCGATGGTGCCGTGGAGTTGAAACTGGCCGGCGCTGCTGGTGCCGCCGCCGCCGTCGATCGCGGACCAGGAGAGGTCGAATTGGCCGCCGGATTGGCCATGGCTTAACGTGTTGAACAACAACATAATGCTGACGCAAATCGCGCCGCCGATAGGTGATTTCATTTTCATGCGAGTCGATGATGATTGGTTTACTTGTGGCTAAGACGGAGCTTGAACCCTTGCAGATAAATAGGATTGGTTGAATCAGCGATGAAGAAGAGCTCAAGGAGGAGGAATCCTGACGTGTCGGAGAACACATAGTTGACAGGCACGGTATAGCTGGTGTGTTGGTAGTTGTTATCGTACCGTGGCACCCAGTCCTGATAAACAGGGTATATGCCTGCCGTGCTTTCATGAGCGGGATTATTTGGATTA
>DASRHX010000069.1:0-2494 GCA_035650295.1 Bryobacteraceae bacterium
AGAAAGGAAAAGCCAACTGGACGGTGAATGTCGTCAACGACGAGCATCTACACGGCGATTACATTCAGATGGCGCCAGGCGGGAAGACGCCGCGGAGGATGCATCCGGACACGCGCGAGTGGTGGGTGATTCAGGACGGCCAGATCCGGTTCACGATCGACGGCCAACAGCCGTTTGTGGCGTCGAAGGGTTATCTGGTGCAGGTACCTTACCGGACCTTCTACTCGATGGAGACCGTGGGCGACAAGCCGTCGCTGCGGTTTGAGGTGAACATCGCGCATGCGAAGACGATGTATCCTGCCGACGAGAAGCCGCCCGTGCTGAAGGGCTTCGACTTCGTGAAGACGACGGTGACGGGACAGGGGACGTATTCAGGGGGCAACCGGCCGTGGATCGATTTCAACGCCGTGGTGGCGGGTACGGAAACGCAGCGGCGATTCATTGCCGACGACCGCGCGGTGTCGAATATTATCTTTGGCGACCCGAAGACGCAGCGCCCTGTGAGCGACGCAGAGAAGGGCCACTTCCATCCCGAGTGCGCCGAGTTCTGGTTCATCCTGCTCGGCAAGATGGAATACAAGATGGAGGGGGCGGGGATGATTTACGCCGACCAGGGCGACATCGTCTATGCGCCGCGGATGCACTGGCACCGGCCGCGCTTTGCAGGCGATCAACCCGCGTGCCGGCTGGCAATGAATGGGTATCAGGACATCGCGCACATGTTTGAGGCGCACTGAGGGAAACGACGGTATGGCACGCGCCGCTACATCCAGCCGAGTTCCTTGAGGGCCCAGGGGGCGTTCCAGACTTTGCGCATGGCGGCGATTTTGCCGCCGGCGTTCATCGTGAGGGCGTAGACGTAGTCGGTGACGGTCTGCTTGTTGGTGGGTGGCACGGGGCCGCCGTCGCCGGAATGAGTGGCGGTGAAGGTGCCGACGAAAATGGCGGTGCGCGTGGACTCATCGTAGGCGGAGGAATGAAGTACGTAGCCGCAGCCGTTAAGTGGGCCGCTGCCGACGGCCGCCATCCAGCCGCAATAGGCTTCGACGGTTTTGATATCAACGAGGGGTTCGCATTGGGCCTGGAATGTTGCGCCGGGGGCGACGTACGGCCGGCAGCCCTCCCAACCTTTCAGGGATTCACAGGCATGGAAGAACTTGGTGGCGTTTTCGAAGGCTGACATTTGAGATTCCTCCAGCTGAAATTGCGGCAGGCGTCAGTATACATCGGCGGTGGTGCCGCGAGTGATTTCGCGCCAGTGGTGGATGCGCGTTCCGGGTTGGAGCGGGTCGGACAACGCGGCGTGAACGACGGCGCGGGCGAGGGTGGCGGCGTGGATGGGGCGGTAGATGGAAAGTGGTCCGAGGAGCAGAGGGGCGAGGGCGCGGGCGAAGGGGGACGCGATGCGTTCGGCGAGGCGGCGTTCGTCACGGGGGCCGAGGAGGAGGCTGGGGCGGAAGATATCGAGCGAAGCGAAACCGAGTTGAGCGAGGCCGGTTTCGAGATCGGATTTCACGCGAAGGTAAAAGTTGGGGGATCGAGGCTCCGCGCCCACGGAGGAGACCAGGACGCAGCGAGTGGCGCCAGCGGCCAGGGCGGCGCGGGCGTAGGCGAGGGGAAGGTCGTGGTCGATTTGGCGGAAGTTCGCCTGGGAGCCAGCCTTCTTAATCGTGCTGCCGAGGCAACAGACGAAGGCGGCGCCGGGGGAGGCGGGAAAGGACGGGGAATCGGGCGAGAATGGGAGCGGTTCGAGTTTCACGTGATCGAAATCAAGTGGCCGGCGCGTGGGGGCAAGGAGGCGGGTGCAACGGGGGCCGTCCAGAAAAAGCCGGGCGGCGAGCCGGCCGGTCATGCCGGTGGCTCCTAGTAATAGAACGGGGCAGGCCATGTGCTATCCTGTTATGGATCGATAAAGAGAGATTCAAGGAAAACGAGGAGTTCGTAAGAAAGTATGGCACTTGCGGTTGAGGTCAAGCAGGAAATTGTCCAGAATTACCGGGTTCATAAGACCGACTGCGGCTCGCCGGAAGTGCAGGTAGCGCTGTTAAGCAAGCGTATTCTTGAGCTTACGGGGCATTTCAAGGCCAATCAGAAGGACCATCATTCGCGGCGCGGTTTGCTGCTGCTGGTGGCCCGGAGGCGCCGATTGCTCGACTACCTGAAGCGCAAAGCTCCAGAGCGCTACAAGTCCCTCATTGACCGTCTAGGTCTGCGCCGCTAGTCCGTCGCCGACGGGTTTTTCACCGCCCAGGTGGGCGGAGCGGTGGCATTGCAGGGCTGAGAGAGTTCCATCCCGATAGCATTCCTGAAGTCTCCCTTGATCGGACGTGACGATTAAGGAGATGGAGATGATCCATACAGTTGAAGTTGACCTGCAAGGCAAGAAGCTAAGCCTCGAAACGGGCAAGCTGGCCAAGCAGGCAGGCGGTGCGGTTGTCGTGCGCCTGGATGAAACGGTGGTACTGGTTACCGCCTGTTCGAATTTGGAACCAAA
>DASRHX010000070.1:0-5508 GCA_035650295.1 Bryobacteraceae bacterium
TTTTCGGAGAGATGATTGCGGAGGCGCGCACCATCCGCATATTTCCAGGGCACCGGTTGCGGGAAGCGGCACGCAACGGAAACCGCGTCGTGGCGGCGCGTCTGGAAAATCGTAAATCCGGGCAGATGGTGGAACTGCGCGGAAAAGTTTTCATCGACGGCACTTACGAAGGCGACCTTGCGGCGCTCGCGGGTGTGCCGTACCGTGTGGGTCGCGAGAGCCGCGCCGAGTTCAATGAGTTGCATGCCGGAGTGGTTTACCAGGATTACGAGACACGTACCTTTCTCGCAGGCACCACGGGCGAGGGCGACAAACGCGTTCAAGCGTACACATTCCGGCTCTGTCTTACCACCGATCCTAAGAACAGCCGGCCCCTGAGCGCGCCGCCGCCGGAGTACGACCGCACCTTATATCTGGGCTATCTTGACGACTGGAAGGCGGGCCGTATGGGGGCGACCAAGGACGCCAAGCCGGGCCGCGGCTACTACGCGCCAACGTTCGGCACTGTCGTCCGTGCCCTCTCAATGGCTGAGCTGCCGAACCGCAAACTCGACATCAATATGAATCCGCGTCCGCTCGGATTTCCGTTCACGGAGATCAACTACGACTATCCCGATGCCGATTGGGAGCGGCGGGAGAAGATCACCGCGCAAATCCGGAACGTGACGCTCGGTCTGCTTTACTTCCTTCAGAACGACGCGGCGGTTTCGGAAGCGCATCGGAAACTGGCGATGCAGTTTCACCTTCCGCGGGATGAATTCCAGGACAACGGCAACTTCCCCTGGCAACTTTACGTGCGCGAAGCCCGGCGCATTTGGGGCGAGTATACGTTCAGCGAACAGGATTTGGTGCTTTCGCGCGAGGGCGGTCGCGCGCGCATTCATTCCGACAGCATCGCCGCCGCCGATTTCCCGATCGACAGCTTTCCCGTACGCCGGCGGGAGCCGCAGGCCAAAAAAGCGTTGGAAGGCTACATTCTGATGCTGGACCAATTCACTCAGCCCTACCAGCTTCCCTATCGCATGATTGTGCCGAAAGGTGTGGATGGGCTCCTCGTGCCCGTCGCCGCGTCCGCCACGCACGTGGCGTTCTCCACCATCCGCATGGAGCCGACGTGGATGACGCTGGGCCAGGCGGCTGGAACCGCGGCGCACCTCTCGATCGAAGGCGGCGTGTCTCCGCGAGCGCTGAACGTCGAAACGTTGCAGCGGCGGCTGCTGAAAGACGGCCAGGTCCTGACCTTCTTTCGCGACATCGATCCCAAGGATCCCTCTCACGCCGCTGTTCAGTACTTCGGCACCAAGAGTTTTTTTCAGTCATACGTGGCGAACTCGAACGGAGCGCTCGAAAAACGGACGGCACGCGAATGGGCTCGCTTGGCCGGCCGCTCCCCACCCACCGGTTGGACCGGAGATCAGCCGCTCACGTGGAAGGAAGTAAACGCCTGGTTGGGCGTACATTCGGAGAGGGGCGGATCAGCGGTGGTGTCGCGCGGCGAATTCTGCCGGACGCTCTTTGAGCCGGCGCCGCCGGCCCGCTAGTGGCCTTTGTTTCCGAGCGGTCCGTGTGCCGGAGGCGAAGCCACGATTGACTGAGAACGCCATCCGCGAGCACGTAAAAGCACTCAGAGATAAAACTCTGCTGCTTGCCAGGGAACCTAGGATAATCGCCAATCGGGACGACAGCTCGGCGGGAGATCTCACGCCTACTTGTACTTGCGAGGGAACACGAGAGGGATCAACGGTACCGGCCGGTACGATCAACGGTTGCTCTCTAATCCGATCTTCGATATCGCCCCGTGTTATTCTCCTGGCCGAAGTCCTCTTTGTCCGCCGCTAACTGGCACTATTCCAGGAGCGGCAGGCTGGGCCCCACTGCCCTTCTCCATCGAACAAACTTGCCCTGGTCTGGCTCTCGAAGCTGTTCGATTGGTGCGATGCCGTTGTCATCGTCAAACCTTCCACTTTCATCGGCTGGCACCACCAGGGATTCCGCCTGCTCTGGCGCTGGAAGTCGCAGCGACGGGCCGCCCCGCGCTGTTCTCGTTCCTCTCGTCTCAAAATCGTACTTCGATTCGGACGAAAACGGGGCTCACATCACAAGGACGCGCAGGGTCGATTTGCGTCCGGGAGTCTGATAGCATCGTCCGATCATGATGACGCGCCGATCGATGCTCGCTTCCTTAGCTGCCGCTGGAGTTGCGCGCGCGGCTGACCGCAAGCCTAACATCATTGTTTTTCTCGGTGATGATATGGGCTACCACGACGTGAGCGTTCACGGCTCTACAGAGATGCGAACGCCGAACATCGACTCGATCGCGAAAAACGGCATACGCTGCACGAATGGATATGTATCGGGTCCGTACTGTAGCCCGACTCGCTCGGGACTGATGACGGCCCGGTATCAGACACGCTATGGCCACGAGTTCAACGAGGGTCCGGGCCCCATGAAGTTCGGCCTGCCCTTAACCGAAACGACCATCGCCCAGCGCCTTAAGAACCTGGGCTATGCCACATATGCCGTTGGCAAATGGCACCTCGGCAACGAATTGGAATATCGGCCGATGAAACGAGGTTTCGACGAGTTCTATGGGACCGTCGCCAATACCAGCTTTTATCATCCCCCGCAATTCGTCGATTCCCGCATCGGTCCGGAGGCGAGGCGGGTGGAAGATCCGGCATTTTATACGACCCGCGCCTATGCCCAGCGGGTGACGGAGATCATCGAGGCGAACAAGGACCGCCCCTTCTTCATTTACATGGCCTGGAACGCGGTTCACGCACCTTCCCAGGCTCCGCAGGAGACGCTGGACCGGTTCAAGAATGCGCCGACAGAGGAGCGCCAGTACCAAGCCGCCATTACCGCCGAATTGGACGATGGCGTCGGGAAGGTCCTCGCAAAGGTGCGCGAACTGAAGCTCGAGGGAAACACGCTCATCTTCTTCCTCAGCGACAACGGAGGGCCGCAACCGGGCAAGCGCACCGACAACACGCCGCTCAAAGGCTACAAGGCGTCAACCTGGGAAGGCGGCATCCGCGTCCCATTCCTCGTGCAATGGAAAGGCCGCCTGCCCGCCGGTAAAGTGTATGATCACCCCGTCATCCAACTCGACATCCAGCCGACTGCGTTGGCTGCGGCCGGCGGCTCTATCAAGAAGGAATGGAAACTGGACGGTGTGAATCTGCTCCCTTATCTGGAGGGCAAGGCGTCTGGCCGGCCGCATGAGACGTTGTGCTGGAGATTTGGTCCACAATGGGCCATCCGCAAGGGTGACTGGAAATTACTCCAGGCGTCAGAAGAGAAGCTATTACCCCCCATCGCCCTGCCAGAGATGCCGGTTGGGCCGGTGCATCTCTTCGATCTATCGGTGGATATCAGCGAGTCGAATGAGCTGAGCGCCAAGCACCCCGAGAAAGTGAAAGAACTGAGGGCTGCGTGGGAAGCGTGGAACAAGGAATTGGCAGCTCCGGGTTGGTTGCCTGGAAGACCCGGCGGTCAGAAAAAGAAATAGGGGTAAGCGGTACTCCATGTGCCGCCTTGCTCCGTTTTTCCGAGTCGGTCCCGTTCAGTCACGAATCGCTGGCAATTGTGCGGGGAAGAAATCAGGGCTCGATGACGGTTGACTCACCCGCCAGGATCCCCGAGACACCAATGCCACATCGAGATTCACTGGGCGCTCACCTAAGCTACGGGATGAGAGGCGTGCGAGGCGGGGAGCCTCCGACTTCGTTCCTCAGCGGCGCGGTAGATCTCGCGGCGTTTCCATCGAAGCTGAAGGACTACTGCGCGAGCGAAGATCCACCACTTGATGAAGCCGAGTAAGGAGAGCTTTCCGCACTTTCCTTTGAGAAATCTCCGCCACGACCAGATACGAAAGATTAGCCGATCGTAGTGGTCGTTGAATTCGCGCAGAGTCATTCGCGCAGGTTCGATCACCATATACATGAAGGTATAGAAGTCCAGCTTCTCCGTGATGATCCTGCCCTCCGTTTTGTACCTCGTATAGTCTGCTGTTCCCGGCAGAGGAGTGAGCGGAATCGCTACAGGATACTCGAACTCGTTCTCCTCGATGAATGCGTACACGTCATCGAAATCTTGAGGAGTCATATCCGGGGAGATCAGCAGGTGCGGGATTGCAAATATGCCGATTTCACGCAGAATCTTGAGAGACAGGAGGTTCTGTTCCTGGTCGACTTTCTTGTTGAGCTCCTTTAGCTTGTCAGTTTTGACCGCCTCGACGCCGACGACGAGATAGCGCAGGCCGATGTCATACCACTTCTTCATCAGGTCTGGATGCTTGCAGATATGATCCGCCCGGCAATAGCTCGATATTTCCTTCCGGATGCCGGCTTCTTTGATGGCGTCGGCCAATTGCTCCGCATATTTGGCGTCGGCGAATGTGTTGTCATCGCCGAGATATATGTAGGCCTCTTCCATGCTCGCGAGATCGGCAACGATCTCCGGGATTGGGCGCTTGCGGTAGAGACCGAGATTGGCTGGCCAGATCACGCAGAAGCTGCAGCGGAACGGGCAGCCCTGGGTTAGCAACGTGAAGCCGGTCCGGCCCTTGCGACCCCATGGCCGGCCGGTATGGTGCGGAATGTTGGTCCTGTAATGTTTCCGGTATTGGGCCGTGATCCGGCGGTCGGGCAAAGGATAGCTGTATACCCTCGGAGGGTTCGGGTCTTCGATTACCTGGCAGTGTCCGCGGCTCACACCGGTTCTGCATAATTTGCGCCATATCCGCTCTCCGGGGCCGCGTACGATCAGGTCGATGTACTGGCGGTCGAACAGTTCAGGGGTGACGGTAGCTTGGCCCCCTCCGATGACTACAGCCGAATCCGGCCAAAGCCTTTTGCACTCGCGGACCCAGTTGTTGACAATGGGCACTTCTGGGAAGCCGTGCGTGGTGAGCCCGATAAGATCCGGAACAAAGCCGCGCTTTGCGAGACGTTCGCAACCGCCCGGGTCCAGGCGCAGGTCGATCAACTCCGCTTCGCAGCCTTCCTCTTTAGCGATTGCCGAGAAGATCTCCATTACGAGCGGCTCGTACACACCGAAGAAGACTACATTGTTGAGTGGAGGGAACAGAAGTAGAACGCGAGTGGCCCTGCGGTTCGCGCCTACGTAGAGGGTATCGGGAATTTCTTGAAAATCAGGCAGACAGCATTTCAGCAGGCCGTCTCCTTCAGCGTCGACGTTCATATTTCATACCGCGCCGGAGAGTCTCACCACCGCGCCTGTAGTCTTGTGTGCAATCTGATTGCCGTTGCGGTCGGTCCAGGAGATACAGGGCGGCGGTCGACGCTTCCATATAAGGGACATCGACTTGATTTCGATCGGACTTTATAACCGAATCCGGTTAGTCGCCGCCGCGAGGAGACGGCCGCAACGCGGTCGTTGCTCAACACGGCCAAGCTGATGGAGGATAACCCGATCCTGGTCCGCTTGAAGGAACTGGAGACGCTGGAGAAGCTCACCACCAAGGTCGAGCGCATCCACGTGTCC
>DASRHX010000071.1:0-7020 GCA_035650295.1 Bryobacteraceae bacterium
TCGGGACCGGCGCGCAAGAGGCGACTCCGGACGGTGCGTCCATCAAAGGCACGCCGGTCAACGGCCCGCGCGCCATCGATCTCGATCCTAAGGGCAACCTCTACCTCGTCCTCCGCGAAGGCAACAAAGTGTTCCGCGTCGATCCGAAAGCCGGAACCTATCATCACCTCGCAGGCACCGGCGTGAAGGGCTACACCGGTGACAACGGCCCCGCCACGGCCGCGCAACTGAACGGTCCGAAGGGCATCGCCTGGTCACCCGAAGGCAGTGCCGTCATCGCCGACACGGAGAACCACGCCATCCGCCGCATCGACCTCAAGACCGGCGTCATCACCACCCTCATCGGTACCGGCGCGCGTGGCGACGGCCCCGATGGCGCTCCGCTCCAGTGCAAAACCGCCCGCCCCCACGGCGTCTTCATCGACCGCGCGGCCAACTTATACGTCGGCGACAGCGAAGCACACCGCGTGCGCCTGCTAAGGCTTCGGGTGCGATAAGCGGGTGGTTGCGCCGGCTGCCTCGAGGCACCTTCAAAGCGGACCGACATGAGGATCTCAGAACGCGCCGAGCACAATAGAGTTGATCATGCCAACTGAATCGTCGAAACCCGAACTCGAGGTTCTCGGCGTGTATCGACTCGACGTAACACCGGAGGTCTTCGCCGCTCAACTTCCAATGTATGGCAACGAAGAACAGTGCCGCGATCATTTCTCGTCGGTCGTCTTGATCGAAGTGGTTGTCCGGAACGGCGGCGAAAGTATCAGCCTGGACGACATCAAGCAGCCCAAGCCGTGGCGTCCAAACGAAGCGATTCATCCCCATCCTTTTGGCCTTGGCGGAATTCCTCCGGAAGGCAGCTTTCAAGTGCCGTGGGATGAGGGCTTATTATCTCCAGACGGAGAGCAACTAGTAGCCAGGAGTATCGGCTGTGTGAAGGGCCCGAGACCATTGCGTTTCGCGTTTTATATTCACTACTGGGATGAGGAGTTTCCGCTTGATTGGACTTATGGGGAAGTACTTTGCCCAGCACCACAGCCGATGCCGGAGCGATTGAAAAGGCTGATGCCGTACAGACCGTGCGACTGATCCGACAACGCCGGAGAGACTTCCGCGTTGTCGCCAAGTGTGAAGCAACCGCCACAACGGCGTTACGACCGACGGTGCTTGAGCAAACGTCTCTCCTCCGCCCGCCTGTGTTAGATTAAGCAAACCGGAAATCACCATGAGCGAGGAGCCCAAAGAGCCTGTCGAGCCGTCCGCCTCCGGCGACACAGCCATCCCCGCCACGGAAGGGCAAACCACGGAAGAGAGTGCGGCCGACGGGGAAATCACTCGCCTGCTGGGAGCCTGGAACACGGGCGACGCTCATGCGTTCCACAACCTGATGCCGCTGGCCTACCCGCAATTGCGCCAGATCGCCGGCGCTTATTTGAGCAGGGAACGTCCGGGCCACACCTTGCAAGCCACGGCGCTGGTGAACGAGCTCTACCTTCGCCTGATTCACCAGCGCAAGGCGGAATGGAAGGACCGGAATCACTTCTTCACGTTCGCCGCCAAGCTGATGCGCATGATTCTCGCCGACCATGCGCGCAACAGCCTGGCGCAGAAGCGAGGCGGCAAAGTACAGCACGTTCCCCTCAGCGAGGATCTGCCCTGGCTCAACATGAATGGTCCGGAAGCGATCGAGTTGGATCGCGCGCTGAAGGAATTAGGGTCCATCGATCCTCGCATGGTTCGTGTCATCGAACTTCACCACATGCTGGGCTGCACCGCGCAAGAAACCGCCGAGGTGCTGCAGGTATCGAAATCCACGGTGGACCGGGACATTCGTTTCGTGAAAGCGTGGCTGTGGCGCAGGCTACGCTCAGGCGATTCGATGCCTCCCGATTGAGGAGCCTGAAGCGGCCCCGATGGATTGGAGCACCGTTCAAGATATCTACCACCTGGCCATGGAGCTGCCTGTGGAATGGCGGGATGGGTTCGTTCGCGAGAAGTGCAAGCACGATTCCCAGTTGCAACAGGAAGTGCTGTCGTTACTTGCTGCCTACGAGGAACAGGACAAGTTCGCACCTCCGGCGGACGAGGAGCCATCCCGATCGGGCGAACGCATCGGCGCGTGGCACCTCGTTCGCCTCATCGGACGCGGCGGTATGGGTGCCGTGTACGAATGCGAGCGCGCCGAGGGTGGCTTTCAACAGCGCGCCGCACTGAAGCTGCTGAATCCGGCGCTCGCTTCACCGATGTTCTCCGAGCGCTTCCAGCAGGAACGCCAGATCCTTGCCGGCCTCAACCACCCGTTTATCACACAGTTGATCGACGGAGGCCTCACCAGGTTAAAAGAGCCCTACCTGGTGATGGAGTTCGTGCGCGGCGTGCAACTGGACGAGTTCGCCATGCGGAACAAGCTGACGATTCAGGGGCGCGTGGAGTTGTTCCGCAAAATCTGTTCGGCGGTGGATTATGCCCATCGCCATCTCGTCGTTCATCGCGACCTGAAGCCGGAGAACATTGTCGTCCAGGATAATGGGACACCCAAGCTGCTCGACTTCGGAACGGCAAAGCTGGTCAGTCAGAACATGCAGTCGGCGCCAGGCAAGGTCACTCGCCATGGCATGCACACCTTTACGCCCGAATACGCGAGCCCGGAGCAGGTGTTGGGAGACCACGTCTCCACGGCTTCGGATATCTACTCGCTCGGCGTCGTGCTGTTTGAGTTGCTCACGGGGAAGTTGCCCTACGAACTGAACGAGTACACGATGGCGGAGATGAGGAGGGTGATCTGCGAGCAGGAAGCTCCTCTCCCCTCCCAAGTCGCGCCGCAGCAAGGCATCGATGCCGACCTGGATGCGATCGTGCATATGTCCATGCGCAAAGATCCGCTCGAACGCTATCGAAGCGTGGATGCCTTGGCCACGGACCTCACCGCCTGGACCAAGGGATTACCCGTCCGCGCGCAAAAGCCGACTGTGCGCTATCGCGTGGACAAGTTCATCCGCCGCAACCGGGCGCTCACGGCGGCCATCGCAGCCGCGGCGTTGGCCCTGCTTGGAGGCATGGCCGGCATCCTGTGGCAGGCTCAGAACGCTCGCGTTGAGCGCGACCGCGCCCAGGCTGGATTTCAGGATCTGCGCCGTCTCACCAACACGCTGCTTTTCGACTTGAACGATGCAGTGGCGCAACTGCCAGGTTCGACCGACGCGAGGAAGCTCATCGTCTCTCGCGGCCTTGCGCAGTTAGACAAGCTAGCCACCGCTGCCAGCGGCGATGCCACGCTGCGGCAGGAACTCATTGACGCCTACCTGAAGTTCGGAACGCTGCAGGGCAATCCATATGAGCAAAACCTCGGCGATTCGGAAGGAGCGCTAAAGAGCTACAAGAAAGCACGGCAGCTCGCGCAATCGCTCCCCGACAAACGGTTGCGGGACTACATGGGTGGGCAGGCGTTGCAGTCACAAGCCGAAGTCCTGTTCGTGATGGGCCGCACGCAAGAGGGTGTGCGATACGCCGTGGATGGCTGCCGGATGCAGGCCGAGGGCGCGCGGACTGCCACTGAAGTTGCACAAGCGGCTTCTTGCTATGACAGCCTGAGCGACCAATACGGACAGGTCGGAGCTGCAAGCTTGAGCGATCGCAAGAACGCGGCGGAAACGCTGGAACGCGCGCGCGAATTGAATAGCAAGGGGCTCAACCTGGATCCCCATCATATTCGTCTGCTGCGCGGACGGGCCATTCTCTTTCTCAAGTCGGGTACGGCAATTCGCGACTCACAGCCCCTGGCGGCACTGGTTTTTTACGAACAGGCATTGACCGCTCTCGACGCCTTGCCGCCGGAGGAGCGCGCCAGTCTCCGGAGCAAACGGCTTCGCACGTTCATCACGGCGCATAGAGGCCGGGCGTACATTGAAGCCAAGCAATACGAGTTAGCACTGAAGGATCTGGAAGGCGCGCGCGATTATTATGAGCCGCTGGCCAGGCTCGACGCGAAGAATGCCCAAGCGCAGATGGACCTCGCGGTTCAGATCAATCTTGCCGGGAATATCCGTGAACAGTTAGGCGATTCCAAGGGCGCGCTCGCCGACTACCTACGCGTGGAACAACTCATCGAACCATTCATCGCCAGTGGTCAGGCGCCAGTGAGCATGGTGGGGACACATGCTGAATTGCTGGTTCGGATCGCGTCGCTGACCAAATCCAATGCGGATGCGGCCAAAGGTTTGCAATTGGCGCGTACGCTTGCTGATTCCACCAAGGCGCAATTTCAGGATTACGACCGCGCGGCGCGGCTCTTGCTCTGGTTCCCGTCGGCTCCATTACGAGATCCCGCTGCCGCGCTCCTGTATGCGCGCAAGTGTATCGAGACGACCAAAGGCGTTGTTCCCGATGCCTGGCGGCTATTGGCACAGGCTCTTGCCGCTAATGGCCGCAAAGAGGAATCGCGCGAAGCCGCGCGCAAGGGCCTGGCGATGTCGCCAAAAGATTTTTCCAGTACGCGTGAGGCCTTGGAAGGCTTCCTGAAGTGAGACCGCGCATCGCTTTGTTCACCGCCGCGGTCGTGGCCTACGGTGTTGCCATCGGCTGGGGGATTCCCGAGACAGAGCCGCGCGAACGGCCCGATTCGTGGGCCACCGATGAACTTGCGCCGGCGGGGCTGCTTGAAGAGATCGCCAACACGATCTACTTTCGTTCAGGTGTCTACAATCCGAAATATCCATTCTTCGGATATGTGATTCAGGGGATTCCCACGGTGCCGTACTACGTCGCCACTTCCGGCTTCGACACAACCAAAGCGCGAACGCTTGCAGTCGCGCGTCCTATCGCGTATCTGGCTCGAGCAACAACGGTGCTGCTTGCTGCCAGCTTGTGCATCGTCGCCTGGGAAACCGCGGTGGTCTTGTGGGGTGCGAGCGCGGGATGGATCGCCGGTTTACTCACCTTGCTGTTCCCACCGATGTACTACTACGGACGAACGAGTAATGTCGATGGACCAGCGCTGTTTTTGACCGCAGTTGCGTTGTGGCAATTCGCGCGCATTCTCAAGTTTGGCCTGGAGCCTTCTTCCGCACGGCGGCTTGCAATCAGTGCGGCGCTGGCGATCGCAACAAAGGACGCCTCGTTCGGCGCGATTGTTCCGGCGGGGATTATAGTCGCTGTTCTGGAGTTTAAACGCAATCGGGCATTACTGCTGCACACGGCACTGCTTTCGGGCGCGGTGTATCTGGTGGCGAGCGGGCTGCTACTCAACCCGGACCGCTACTGGAAACACATTCAATTCATCCGCTTCGGTTCCACGCGCCACTACGGCATCCACTATGGCAGTGCGGCGCCCTATTCGGATGTGTTAGCCGCAACCGCGAGTTTCGTCATGGAGCACCTCGGCATCGCTCTGGCCGTGCTCGTACTGGCGGGCGTCGTCCTTTGTCTGCGAGACCGCCGAAAGCAACTACTATGGCTGATTCCCGCGGCCGGCATAGTGGTCCTCACGGTCCTTCCGGGTCGCTTTGTTATCTACCGCTTTCCCATCATCACCAGTTACGTCTTGTTGTTCTTCGCCGCACTCGCTCTGCAGCGCTCCTGGGAGTGGCGTAAGAGCGCTGGGGTGATCCTACTGGCCCTAGCATGCGGACGGCAGCTCGTCTGCGCCGTGGACATAACGTGGCTGATGTGGAACGACGCCCGTTATGAAGCGGGCGCATGGTTCACACGTAACGCTCATCGTGGCGATCGCATCGGCTATTACGGTACTGAGCCGAATAAGCTGCCGTTCACCGATCCAGCCATCGATCTCGAGCCGGGTCCAATAACGCTGCCTTCGCCGAACCCGCCCGAATTCCTGATCGTAGAGCCCTATCAGGGCTATGAGCGTGTGCATGAGTACAACCTGCCAGAGGCGACCTATCAGGCCATGCGCTCCGGCAACTCGGGCTACCGCCAAATGCTGGGGATTCGAGCGGCGCCGTTGCTCCGCTACCAGACGCGCCTGGCCATCAACCCGCCAGTGAAAATCTTTGTGCGCGAAGACAGACTGGCGTCACTCGCCGACCCGGCTCCTCGCATCACCGTGCCGGAGTAATCAGACTGCTACTTCGCCTTCGATCTTGCCGCGAACCAGCTCCAGGAACGCGCGAGCGGCGTGGCTCAAGCCGCGCTTGGCCGGGAACACAAGCCTGATCTTGCGCTCCACGTGATGTAACTCAGGCACCGTCACTTCACGCAATAGCCCCGATTCGATCTCTTGCTCCACACACATACGCGGCAGGAAGGCTACCCCTTCACCACGCTGCACCATACGGCGGATGGTCTCCACGGTCGGCATCTCGACATCCATGTTTAGCGCCACGCGATGCCGCTGAAACTCTTTCAACACAATTTCGCGGTAGGGCGAAGCTACGTTGTGAGCAATGAAGGTCTCCATGCCCAGTTCGCTGATGCTGATCTGTTCGTGCTCGGCGAAACGGTGCTGTGGACTGACCACGAACGCCAGATGGTCTGTATAGATGACGTGAGACTCCAGACGGGTGTCGGCCGGATCGAAGCTGATGACGCCTAACTCCAAATCGCCATCGACCAACTGACCCGGAATGCGGCTGGAAAGGCTGCGCCGCACTTCCACCTTCACGCGAGGAAATAGGTGACGGTACCGCTCGATGTGCAACATCAAGTAGAGCGAGGTGGATTCGTTCGCTCCGATCGTGAGCCTGCCAGCCGAATTGTCGCGCAGCTCGGACAGCGCGGTCGACATCTCGCGCTCCAAGTTCTCGAAGCGCCGCGCATATTCGAGTACGATACGGCCGGCGTCGGTGAGCAGTAAATCCTTGGCAGAACGATCAATCAACTTCTCGTCCAGCTCTGCCTCCAAACGCTGCACGGCAAGCGAGATTGCCGGCTGGGTTCGGGACATGCGATCAGCTGCGCGCGAGAAGCTTTTCTCGGTCGCCACGGCCAGAAAGACTTTTAGAGGGTGCAGCTCCATTCGAAACTCTAATTTTATATGATTGGGCGATAAGCATGCTAAATCAGCCG
>DASRHX010000072.1:0-14276 GCA_035650295.1 Bryobacteraceae bacterium
CAGTTGGGAGGATCCATTTGATAGCTGCGGCGGTCGCCGAACTGCGGGGTGGATTCGGCGGCCTCGCGGAAGGGCCCATAGAAGCAAGACGCGTACTTCGCGGCGTAACTGAGGATGGGCGTGTTGGTGTGCCCCGCGGCATCGAGCGCGGCGCGGATTTCAGCGACGCGGCCATCCATCATGTCCGAAGGCGCGACGATGTCGGCGCCGCAGTCGGCGTGAGTTACCGCGGCGCGGGCGAGCCATTCCACACTCTCGTCGTTGACGATCTCTTCGCCGACGACTTTGCCGCAATGGCCGTGGCTTGTGTACTCGCAGTTGCAGACGTCGGTGATGACGATGAGGCCGGGCACTTCGCGTTTGAGCGCGCGGATGGCACGCTGCACGATGCCATTGGGATCATAGTTGCCACTGGCGAGTTCGTCCTTCGATTCGGGAATGCCGAACAGGATGACGCCGCCGATGCCGAGCGCGTGAGCCTCGGCGCATTCCTCGACCAGCTTGTCCACTGAGAGCTGGGCGATGCCCGGCATGGAAGAGATGTCGCGGCGCACGCCTTCGCCCGGACAAACGAACAGGGGCAGGATGAAATTCTCCGGCTCCAGCTTGGTTTCACGCACAAGGCGCCGCATGGCTTCATTCGCGCGGAGGCGGCGCAGGCGGGTTTCCGGATAGGCCATCAAGGCAAGTGTAGCGCCATGGCCGCTATCCTAGGCGAGTGGAAGTGCCATTGATTGCCCGGCTCTATCGCGTGCATGGGCGCGTGCAGGGCGTGGGATTCCGTGCCTTCGTGGAGCGGCATGCAAGCAAAATCGGCCTGGCCGGTTGGGTGCGTAACGCCGACGATGGCTCGGTTGAGGTACACGCGCAAGGCAGAACGGAACAACTGAACGTTCTGGAAGGACTGCTGCGCACGGGGCCGAGGTGGGGCGAAGTGCGGCATGTGGAAGTGCGCGAATCGTCGCCGATTGCAGCCGATGGATTCACGATCGAGAGGTGATGGCGAATGGCCGGGCCGGTTTTGAACGCGGGACGGACGCTGTTGATGGGCATTCTCAACGTGACGCCCGATTCCTTTTCCGATGGCGGCCAGTTCTCGAATGTGACCGACGCATTCGAGCAGGCGAGGCGGATGGTGGAGGAAGGGGCGGATATTCTCGATATAGGCGGCGAGAGTACGAGGCCTGGCGCCAAGCCGGTGACCGAAGGGGAAGAGTTGCGGCGAGTGATGCCTCTGCTGGAGCGCGTATGCCGGGAGTTGGCCGTGACGATTTCCGTGGATACGAGCAAGGCAGCGGTGGCCGAAGCAAGTCTCGCGCGAGGCGCGAAGATCATCAACGACGTGACGGGGTTTCGCAACCCCGCAATGGTTGAGGTTGCCGCGGCGCATCGGGCGGCGTGTATCGTGATGCACATGCGGGGGACGCCGGAGACGATGCAGAGCCTGACTGAATATGACGACGTGGTAGCGGAAGTAAAGGAGTTCCTCGCCGCACGCGTGGTGGTTCTGCGGGCCGCCGGCATTGAGGAAATTGCAATCGATCCCGGATTGGGTTTTGCGAAGACGGCGGCGCACAATTTCGCGCTGTTACGGCGGCTGCCGGAACTGGTG
Organism: Bryobacteraceae bacterium; assembly: GCA_035650295.1. Taxonomy (GTDB): domain Bacteria; phylum Acidobacteriota; class Terriglobia; order Bryobacterales; family Bryobacteraceae; genus JAFLBB01. Next base: position 1,613 of record DASRHX010000072.1, read on the forward strand.
GAAATAGGGGCGCCGGTGGTCGTAGGACCTTCGAGGAAGCGCTTTCTGGCAACACTCGCGGACATGGAACCGATGGAGAATAGGCGCGATGGAACAGTCGCGGCGATTACGGCCGCGGTGCTGGGCGGCGCGCGGATTATCCGGGCGCATGACATGGCGCAGGCGCGGCGCGCGATCGCCGTGGCTGAGGCGGTACTGCAATCATGAGCGACAAGATTCTGTTGAGCGGAATCCATCTGGATTGCCACATTGGCGTGCCTGCCGAAGAGAGGGCGCGGCCGCAGGAACTCATTCTCGATATCGATATGACGTTCGATTTGCGCGCGGCGGGCCGGTCCGACCATTTCGGCGATACGGTCGACTATTTGAGAGTGCGCGATGTGGCCGCGCAAGTGGCGGCGCGCAGACCCTACGCGCTGGTGGAGTCGCTGGCAGAATCGGTGGCTGCGGAGATTCTCGCTTCGTTTCCAGTGGAGAGCGTGCGTGTGCTGGTGCGAAAGCCCGCAGCGCTGGCTCAGGTGAGAGTGGACTGGCCAGGTGTGGAGATCGTCAGGACGCGCAATGGCTGACGTCTACATCGGCATGGGAGCGAACGTCGGCGACGTGCGCGCGAACATGCGAATGGCGCTTTCGTTGATGAAGATGCACTGCGATGTGATTGCCGTCTCGTCTCTCTACAGGACCGAGCCGGTGGGTTTTCTGGCGCAGGACTGGTTTCTCAACGCGGCGGTTCACGCGAGTACATGGCGCACTCCGGCACAGTTTCTCGATTCGCTTCAGGAGATCGAGAAGCGGCTTGGGCGCCAGCGCGAAATTCCAAACGGGCCCCGGACGATCGATCTCGACATCCTTCTGTGGGATGACTCCGTGATCGATGAAGAGGGATTGGTGGTGCCACATCCGCGCATGCACGAGCGGCTGTTTGTATTGGAGCCGTTGTTTGAGATTGCGCCGCAACTGACTGTTCCAGGGCTGGGGAAAACGGTGGCCGAATTGCGGGAATCGTTGCAGGAGTCGATGCGAGTCGAGTTGGCGGCAGGGGCGCCTTGGTAGACTGAAGATTCCCCACCGAATCTCTCATGAACCATCTGAAATCTCTCATCCGCGAAGTCCCAGACTTCCCCAAGCCAGGCATTAATTTTTACGACATCACTACGCTGTTGAAGGACGGCCCCGGGTTGAAGGAAACGATTCAGGGCCTGGAGGCAGCCGCGCGTGTGGCGCCAGTGGACCTGGTCCTGGGCATCGAAGCGCGCGGATTTTTCTTCGCGCCGGCGGTGGCAGTGGCCCTCGGCGTCGGCTTTGTGCCTGTGCGCAAACCGAAGAAGTTGCCGGCACTGTGTGTCGCCGAAGAGTACGTGCTCGAATACGGCACCGACACGTTGGAGATTCATGCCGATGGGATCGAACCGGGGCAGCGGGTTTTGATCGTCGATGACGTGCTTGCCACGGGAGGCACCGCCGCGGCAGTGGCGAAGTTGGTGGAGCGGGTCGGTGGCAGGGTGGCGGGCCTCGCGTTCGTGATCGAGCTCGACTTTCTGAATGGCCGCTCGAAATTAGCGGGCCGGACCATACATTCGCTGTTGCACTACTAAGTTGTGCCAAGCAATTCCACATCCCGCGAAGTCAATGTGCCGGCTTTCGCGAAGCTCAACCTGTCGCTGCTCGTGCTGGGGCGCCGCGGCGATGGATTCCACGAGTTGCGAACGATTTTCCAGACGATCTCTTTGGCCGACAGCCTACGGTTGCGGTACTCTCCTCGAGGGCCGTTCAGGGTGAGCCTGGACGACCCGCTGGCAATTCCGGACAATTTGATCCTAAGAGCGGCGCATGCCGTGGCCGAGGCGACGAACCTGAAGGGGACGATCGAGATCACCCTTAATAAGCGCATCCCAATGGGCGGTGGTCTTGGCGGCGGATCGACGGACGCCGCCGCCGTGCTGCTGGCGCTTCCAGCGCTGAGCGGCCGGGGACTGGCCGCGGCGCAGCTTCATGCGATTGCAACCGTCCTGGGTTCCGACGTCCCCTTTTTCCTGAGCGGCGGCACGGCACTTGGCCTGAGCCGCGGCGAGGAACTGTACCCGATTCCCACTCCCGTGGCGGCGCATGTTCTGCTGCTGACGCCAGGGGTGCACGTCTCCACGCCCGATGCATACAGGGAACTGGCGCGACTCCTATTATCCGAATTGACATTCACGGAACTGATACCTAAACTGGAGACTTTCCGGGCCTGCGTGGAGGCTGTTTCGGGGCCGCGCTCGTCATCGGATTGGAATGGATTCTGTCAGAATGATTTTGAGGCGGTTGTCTTCGGACGGCATCCTCAACTGGCAGTTCTCCGGCGGAAGTTGGAGATGGCTGGGGCGTGTCCAGCCAGAATGAGTGGCAGTGGGTCGACGTTGTTCGGGGTGTTTCCCTCGCGCGCGGTTCTCCGCGAGGCCCGGGATGGACTCGGAGCCGTGCCCTCGGTAATGACGAGTTTTGTGAGTAGAGCCAGGTACCGCTCCGCCTGGATTCGCGCTCTAGGTAGCATCGTTCACACGACACAATGGCCGCCGCAAAGCCTGTCCGCATCCAACGCTTCCTCCACCAGGAGGAGCACATCTCAACACAAGAAGTCACACTCAACCTCTCTATGAGCTTCGACCGCCTGAAGATCTTCACCGGCAACGCGAATTCGGAGTTGGCGCGGGAAATTTGCGGCTGCCTGAACGTTCAGGTTGGCGACGCTGTCGTACGCACATTCTCCGATGGCGAGATCCATCTCCAGATTCAGGAGAACGTGCGCGGCGCCGACGTCTTCGTCGTGCAGCCGACGTGCACGCCGGTGGAAAAGAACCTGTTCGAAGTGCTGTTGATGGCCGACGCCTTGAAACGCGCCTCGGCCGACCGTATCACGGCGGTGCTTCCTTATTACGGTTATGCACGCCAGGACCGCAAGGACCGGCCGCGGGTTCCGATCTCGGCCAAGCTGGTGGCAAGCCTGCTTGAGACCGCCGGTATCAACCGCGTGCTTGCCCTTGATCTACATGCAGCGCCGATCCAGGGCTTTTTCGACATTCCCGTCGACCACCTTTTCGCCGCCCCGGTGCTGATTGAAGCGTTCGGCCATCTGGTGGGCCAGGACGTGGTGGTGGTCAGTCCGGACGCGGGAGGCGTGGAGCGCGCGCGTGCGTTTGCCAAGCGCATGGACGCACCGCTGGCGATCATCGACAAGCGCCGTACGGACGTGAACGTGGCGGAGGTCTTGCACATCATCGGCGACGTCGAAGGCAAGCACTGCCTGATGGTCGACGACATGATCGATACTGCTGGTACACTAGTCAAAGGCGCCGAAGCGCTTCTGGCCAATGGAGCCACGAAGGTTTCGGCCTGTGCTACGCATGGGGTCTTATCGGGCCCCGCCGTAGAGCGTATTACGAATTCCAGTATCGAAGAGGTGGTGATCACTAACTCGATACCGTTAAGCGAGGCAGCCGTGGCCTGCGGCCGTATTCGCTCGATGTCGGTGGCGCCCCTGCTGGCCCGCGCCATTCAGTCGATTCATGAAGAGAGCTCGGTCAGCACCCTGTTCGTTTAGGGTCTCCCTTAAGCGTTCCGGAACAAGACCCAACCGCTGGATACCGTGGCCTGAGGCAGAGGGCTCCTGCCGCCAGCAGGGCTACGCTCCAGGGAAGAGAGAGTTATGCGTAAGGACATTACGATTACCGCGGACGCCCGCGAAATGCGTGGCAAAAATGCCGCCCGCCGATTGCGCGTGGAAGGCAAGATCCCCGCGGTGCTGTATGGCGCTGGCAAAGACAGCGTCGCAGTCACCGTCAGCCCGAAGGAAGTGAACAAGATTCTTCACACCGGCTCGGGACACAACACCATTTTTAACCTCGATGTGCCAGGGCAGGGTTCGACGCCTGTCATGGTCGTCGACTGGCTGCACCATCCGATCAAAGACACGCTCATGCATATCGACATGCTGCGTATCGATCTGACCAAAGCGTTGCGTGTAAAGGTTCCGATTCATGCGACCGGCGAACCCGAGGGTGTGAAGATCCATGGGGGCCACTTCGAATTCGTCTTTCGCGAGATTGAATTTGAATGCCTGCCGGACGAGATTCCCGAGCACATCACGGTTGACATCAGCGCTTTGCTGATCGGCCAGAGCATTCGCGCCCAGGACTTGGCGGTGAGCGGATCGATGAAGCTTGTGAGTCCGGCCGATACCGTGGTGTGCCACGTGGTGGCGCTGCGTGACTCGCTCGCCGAAGCCGCGCCAGTCGAAGGTGAGGCTGCCGCGGCCGTCAAGGAACCCGAGGTGGCCAAGAAGGGCAAGAAGGAAGAAGCGGTCCCGGCCGCCGGCGAGAAGAAACCCGCCGAAAAGAAGCCGGCCGAAAAGAAGAAGTAGCGCCAGCGCGCTAGCCGGTCATGCTTCCAGCTTCGGGTGGTCCCTGGCTCATTGCCGGCCTCGGCAATCCCGGCCCGCAGTACGAGCTGACGCCGCATAATCTCGGTTTCCTTGTGGTGGACCGGCTTGCAGAGCGTCACGGTATCCGGGTCACGCGGAAGGAAGCGATGTCACTGGTTGGCTCCGGGCGTTTTGGGCAGAATCCGGTGATTCTGGCAAAGCCGCAAACGTTTATGAACCTGAGCGGGCAGGCTGTGAAAGGCTTGCTGGTGAAGGAAGAGATTCCGATAGGGCGGCTCCTTCTCATATACGATGAGCTGGCGCTGCCCTGGATGAACCTGCGGATCCGTCCAAATGGTTCGTCGGCTGGTCATAACGGCGTCAAAAGCGTGATCGCCGCTTGTGGCACGCAAGAGTTTCCCCGGCTCCGGCTGGGGATTCATCCGGGTCATCCGATCGCGGATGGAGCAAAGTTTGTGCTCGACCCTTTCCGGCGGGCACAATTGAAAGAATTGGATGAGCTGCTGGACACCGCGTCCGATGCAGTGGAGTCCATCATCGCCGAAGGCGCCGAAAAGGCCATGACGAGGTTCAATCGTCGCGCCCAAGGTCAGAACGAAGAGGATCAATGAGGATCTACGAAGAGTTGTTCATTGCGAAGCACGACGCGCCGGAAGAAGAAATCGATGCGTTCGTGAATCATCTCGAAGGCACCATAACCGCCGGTGGCGGGAAGATGGAGAAGGTCGACAAATGGGGCGTGCGCAAGCTCGCCTACAAAGTGGACAAGCGCGCCGAAGGGTATTATGTGCTGCTGGTATTCAGCGCGACAGCCGAGGGAGTGAAGGAAGTGGAGCGCCGCTTGCGCGTTTCCGACCTTGTGCTGAAGTGGCTCACCGTCCGCATGGACGAGAAGCTGAAGTGGCTGGAAAAGCGTAAAAAAGCTCGTGAAAAGCGGGCCGCGCGGAAACCGCCGCCGGCCGCTCCGCCACCGGCCATTCCGGCTGCCGCGGGCCCTGGCGCTCCGGCTCCAGGCTCGCCCGCGAGTCCCGCGCCCGGCGCTCCGGCGGCACCGATACCCGCTGCACCTGTCGAGGAAGCAGCCGCGCCGGAGCCGGTTTCCGAACCGGCCGAGTAGTCCAGCCTATTGCCCCGCAACCTACGGTATTGACCAAGGAGATCCAACATGGCCGAACAACGTGGCGGTCGTCCCATCGCCCAAAACCAACGTCCCACCGGGGGCGACAAGGCCCAAATGGGCAAGCGGCAGTTTTTCCGCCGCCGCAAAGTTTGTAAGTTTTGCGTCGATAAAATCGACCTCATCGATTACAAAGACGTGAAGCTATTGAACCAATTCATCAGCGAGCGCGGCAAGATGGTTCCGCGCCGCATTTCCGGCGTGTGCACACCGTGCCAGCGGCGCTTGAGCGAGGCCATCAAGCAGGCGCGCAACATCGCTCTGCTGCCGTTTGCCAGCGGATCGTAACGGTAGGAATCCAGGAGGAAATCATGGAAGTCATTCTCCGCGAGGATGTCGAAAAGCTTGGCCATCGCGGCCAACTCGTCAAAGTGGCCCCGGGTTATGCGCGCAATTTTTTGTTACCCAAGCGCATGGCCGTGGAAGCGACCGAATCCAACAAGAAAATCATTGAGCAGGAGCGCCAGTCGTGGCTGCGCAAAGAGGCCAAGGAAGTTGGCGATGCGCAGGAACTGGCGAAGCTGATGGCGAACGTTGTCCTGACCATGCCTGCCAAAGCGGGCGAGGAAAAGGAAGGCGAGGCCGCTCACCTGTTCGGTTCGGTCACGGCGCAGGATATCGCGCACGCGCTCGAAGCGCAGAAGTACTCAGTCGACCGTCGCAAGATTGTGTTGCCCGAGCCGATTCGCGCCTTGGGTGAATACAAGGTGCCGGTGAAGTTGCACAAAGACGTGACCGTCGAAGTGACCGTGAACGTGATCCGCGAAGAATAACTTCCACTGACGATGGGATTCTTCGACCTAACAGGGCACACGGCAATCGTCACCGGCGCCGCAACGGGCATCGGCGAGGCGATCGCCAAAAGATTGGCAAAAGCCGGGGCCGCGGTTGCGGTCGCGGACCTGAATCTGGAAGGAGCCACTGCCGTCGCTGACGCGATTGGCAATGGCTCCTTTGCCGTTCAGGTGGACATCACGGACCCAGCGAGCGTGAAGGCAGCAACTGCGCAAGTGCTTGCAAAGACAGGCCGCATTCATGTACTGGTGAACAACGCGGGCATTGGCGGCAAGGCCGCGCCCTTGTGGGAGCAGACCGAAGAGGACTGGCATCACATTATTCGCATTAACATGGATGGCATTTTCAATTTCTGCAAAGCCGTTGTGCCACACATGCGCGAGCACCAGTACGGGCGCATCGTGAGCATCGCTTCCATTGCGGGCAAAGAAGGCAACCCGAACATGACCGGCTACTCGGCTACCAAGGCCGCTGTGATCGGCTTTACCAAGTCGCTTGGAAAAGAGGTAGCCACCGACGGGATTTGCGTGAACGCGGTTTCGCCGGCCGTCGTGCGGACGAAGATTCTCGAACAGTTGACGCAGGAGCAGGTGGACTACATGACGGCGCGCATTCCAATGCGGCGCACGGGACTGCCGGAAGAAATCGCCGCCGTGGTGCATTTTCTTTCGTCCCCCGACTGCTCGTTTGTGACGGCGCAATGCTACGACGCGAGCGGGGGAAGAGCGACGTATTAGATGCCCTCAGTCGTCGAGATAGGTGTTCTGCACTCGCTCTGACAGCATTAGATATCCCGTCCACAGTCCGGCGATCAAGGTCGAGAGCAGACTCGCCTTCAACATGGCCAGCAGCATTGTGGAGGCTTCTTCGGATCCGTAAATAGCCAAAGCCGATAAAGATTGGAGAACAGATGCGACGGGCATCATGATCCAGAGCGCGAGTATCGCGAAGTGCACCGAATTCCTGCGGTGAATCTTCCATAGCCGATATCCGGCGGCAAAGCTTAGCGAGGCGCAAATGGCCGTGATCAGCCAACTCACCTGTTCATACCGATCCCATCGCAGGTCTTCATCGAGGATGCTAACCTCGCTCTTCGATTTATCAAATTCGCGTGCAGTACCTATAATCCTACTCACCGGCCCGATCAACATAAGAGACAACACCAGGAACGCTAGCAAGCCGCCAACGCCGCGCAGACCGGAATTCATCTCGCGCATTCTAGCAGAGGGCTCGTCTAAGCTGGTAGCTAGTGCTCACTCCTGACCAATACAACAGCGCCACGGCGACGCAGCTGCTGGACGCTTATGAGAACGCCGAGATCGCGCTCGACCACCGGCTCCTGCGCCCGTTGATTGCGCAGATCGATGGCGTCGCCAAATGGGCCAACGACAATGTCGACAACGACATCCTCACCGAACTGCTGCAATTGTTCTCGCATGCGCCGACGCCCGCCGCGCTACCTTTTCTTATCGAGTTCGCGAGGCAGTATCACGACGACATTCCCGAGGAGTTGATTGAAGCTCTGACGCGGGTAGGGGCGCCCGCGCTTGAGCCGCTGCTCGCGCTTTACGAGGAGAAAAGGGAAGATCCGGGCGAAGTGCCCTTCGCGCTGGTGTGCCTGCACGTGCCAGATTCGCGCATTGACGCGATCATCGACGAGGTCGCCGAGAAGGACCCCGAGGACGCGAAGTTTCTGCGCGAGGTCTACGCCGACGACAGCGGAGTATCCGAGCCGTACGACATTTTCAAGGACTATCCCGAGCAGGCCGCGCCCGATTTGCGGTATCTGCCCGTTTCCAGCCGGATCGAGTTTCTCACGTCAAGCGATGTGAACTACCGCCTGGCCGCGGCGGCCAGCTTCATCGACACGGATATCGACCGCGCCACGGCCGAGCCGCTCATCACATGTGCGCGCGGCGACGAGCATCCGATGGTGCGCGGGCTTGCCTGGCAGGCGCTGGAGGCACGGGCCAAGGAAGACAAGGCGTTGCATCAGGAGATGGCCGAGCGGCTGGCTGACGTGGGGACCGACTACGATGAGCGCGGCGGCATTGCAGTGGCGCTGGCGTCCCATATGGCCGAGCCAGGAATCCGGGCCGCGATCGAGCAATTGCATACAGTGCCGGAAGGGCGCGCCCGCGCACTCGAAGCCATGTGGCGGAGCTTCGATAAGACTTTTGAGCCGTACGTCACTCCGCACATAGAAGACGCGGATTCCGAGGTTCGGCAGCAGGCGATTCTAGCCGCGGGGTATCTCGGCCTTGGTTCGGAAGCGGGAAGGCTGGAGAAGCAGTTCACCGATGACGACTTCCGCGACGACGCCTTGTTTTCGTATGCTCTCTGCTGTCGCACCGAGGTTTCGCGGCCGTTCATGAAGAAATTGCTGCGCCAGATCGACAAACTCGCCGGTGGCCTTGACGAAGAAGAGGTCAAGACGGTGATGCAGGCGCTCGACCTGCGGCTAGAGATGCATGGGCTGAAGCCGGTTTTTTCGACCGAAGAGGGACATGCGCACGAATAGGATTAAGGTTTGTTTGGCGAGGGCGCGAGTGTGATATACACCTTGCATGTTTCGTTCTCGCTTGGGTGCCCTGTGCGCACTTTGTCTTCCGCTCCTCGCGCAAGTTGAGCAAGGTGTCATTCTCGGCACTATCTCCGATCAAACCGGCGCGCGTGTCGCCGGCGCCAAGATCACCCTCACGAACATGGGGACGAACGTCGCCCAACTCGTGCAGTCGGATTCGTTGGGCAACTTCCGCTCGATTCCGCTGCGTACCGGCACGTATAGCGTGACGGTCGAGGCGCCCGGCTTCAAGAAGCTGGTGCGCTCGGGCGTGACGCTGCAGATTCAGGATGAGATCCGGCTCGACCTTCAGTTGGAGCTTGGCGCGGCGGCTGAACAGGTGACCATCGTCGCGGATGCGGCGCTGCTGCAGACCACGGAAGCCTCACGCGGGCAGGTGATCGAGAACAAAAAAATTGTCGATCTCCCCTTGAATGGCCGCGACTACCTGCAACTGGCGCTCCTCACCGCGGGCACGAATGTTCCGCCGCCGGGGTCGCGATTCCAGGGCTTCAGCGCAGGCGGATTCCGCGTGAGCCACAACAACTATCTGCTGGACGGCATGGACAACAACTCCAACCAGCACGCGGCGCAGGGGCGCACGCCCCAGGTGATTTCGCCGTCGGTGGATGCCGTGCAGGAGTTCAAGGTACAAACGACGAACTACTCGGCCGAGTTCGGACGCAACGTGGGCGGCGTGGTCAATGTGGTGATCAAGTCGGGTTCAAACGAACTTCATGGCGGGGCCTTCGAGTTTGTCCGCAACGAAGCGTTCAACGCCCGCAACTTCTTCCAAGCGCCCGGGACCGGCATTCCCGTATTCCGCCGCAATCAGTTTGGCGGCTTCCTTGGAGGTCCGATCATCAAGAACAAGACGTTCTTCTTCGTCGATTACGAGGGCACCAAGGAGTACACCGCCGATACTGCCCAATCGACTGTGGCAACGGCCGCCGAAAAACGCGGCGATTTCTCGAATTCATACTTCAACAATGCCCCAACGCAGATCTTCGATCCGGCGACCTACAACGCCACCACACGCGCGCGGCTGCCCTTTGCGGGCAACATAATCCCGGGCGCGCGCATCGATCCCGTCGCAGCTAAAGTTGCCTCGTTTTCGCCCGATCCGAATCGCGGCGGTATCATCAATAACTACTTTTCCAATCCGCGCTCACACGCCGACACGCACAAGGGTGATATCCGCGTCGACCACACTTTCGGGCCGAACGACACCATTTATGGCCGCTACAGCAAGCAGGATTATCTCCTCACTCCCGAATCCGCGCTGCCGGCGCCGGCGTTCGGTACCGGCGATCCGGCGTTCAATCACAATGAGCCGCAGTCGTTCGTCATCAGCCACGGCCACATCTTCACGCCGAATCTGTTCAACACGTTCAAGATCTCCTGGAACCGCCTGCTCACGCTACGTGGATCGCCACTCGACCGGAACTACAATCCGGAGATCGGACTCACCGGGGCGAACACGGAACTGGCGGGTTTTGCACTGTTCACGATCAACGGTTACTCACCGCTGGGTCCGCCGGCGAACAATCCACAGTTCTCCGACTCGCAGACCCGGCAGTTGACCAACGATGTGCTGTGGACGCGCGGCCGGCACACGATCAAAGCCGGCGGCAACTTCATGTTCATCCAGTCGCCGCACCTGCAGGCGTTTCAGTCGAACGGCACCTTCACGTTCAACGGCAACTTCACGCGGCAGAGTTCGAACAATGCGTTTGGGAACGCGATGGCCGATTTCCTGGTGGGCATTCCCTTCAATTCGCAATTGTCGAGCGTGGCGCAGGGCAATCAACGGCGCCGCATCCACGCCGGATATATCAACGACGACTTCAAGATGGCGAACCGGTTCACCTTGAACATGGGGATGCGATACGAATACATCGGTGCATGGTTTGAGAAGTACAACCGGTATTCGAACTACGACATCGACTCCAGCTACACGCGGCCCGAACTGCGCCTCGCCAAGGACGGCAGCATAGCCGACCGCTCGACGCTGCGGCCCGACTACACGAACTTAGGGCCGCGCATCGGCTTTGCCTTTCGGCTGAGCGACCGCACCGTGATCCGCTCCGGCTATGGCATATATTACGGCGGGGTTGACCATATCGGCGATCGCTATCTGCACGCCAGTGCGCCGTTCTTTGTGCAGTCGGGATTCAATACGGACTCGATCGTGCCGACCATCGTGTTGCGTAACGGATTCCCGGCGGGCGCGACTTCATCGGCTGTGACGAACCTGCAGACTATTTCGCAGGACCGCACGAACCGCACGCCATATTCCCAGCAATGGAACTTCACGATTCAGCGCGAGGTGGCGTCGAACTTATCAATGGAGATCGGCTATGCGGGTACCAAGGGCAACCGGTTGCTCACGCGCTACGATTCCAACGCGCCTCTCCCCGGGCCGGGGAACATCAACGCGCGGCGGCCGGTGACGACGCTCGCCGTGCCGGGGCTCAATTACATCGTGACGCCTTTGGCCGACACGTTTCGCCGCGAATTCAGCGCGAACTCGAACTACCACGCAATGCAGATCAAGGTGGAGAAACGCATGTCGGCCGGGCTGAGCTTTCTCGCCTCTTACGTTTTCTCGAAGACAATCAGCGATTCGCGCGGCGGCGCGGACGCGGGCGGCACGGCGCCGAACGCGGTGCAGGACCGTAACAACTTTCACGCCGAGAAGTCGCTCGCCGACGAGCACTTTCCGCACCGTTTCGTCGCCAGCGCGAACTACGATCTGCCGTGGGGGCGCGGGCGCGCCTTGGGCACCGGCATGCCTCGCTGGGCCGATCTGCTGATTGGTCAGTGGGCGGTGGGCGGCATTCTGACGCTCAACTCGGGGCGGCGCGTGAACATCGGCGTCCAGGGCGATCCGCCGAACGTCGGCACGGGCGCGGCGGCGCGGCCCAACGTCGTGCCGGGGCAAAAGCCGGATCTGCCGGGCGATCAGCGGACGCTGTCGCGCTGGTTCAATACGGGCGCCTTTGTGCGCCAGCCGAATTTCACATTTGGCGACGCGGGCCGCAACCTGGTGACTGCACCCGGGCTGCGAAACGTAGACCTGGCGATGTACAAGGTGTTCCGCGTCGATGAGTCACGCTATTTCCAGCTCCGCGGCGAGTTCTTCAACGCCTCAAATACGCCGTTCTTCGGCGCTCCCGGCGCGACGCTCGGCCTGGCGACCTTCGGCCTGATCAACAGTGCTGCAGATGCTCGCATCGTGCAGATCGCGGCGAAGTTCTATTTTTAGAGCACGCATCGGAACAAATCCTAGCGGTTGGTGTCTAGGAGTTCATGCCATGCGGATGTGCCATGATCGCGACGGCTGTTCCGTATCTATTGCTGGGCGCGCCACGCACGGTGGAGTTTACACTCACCGTTCTGGATAATCAGTCGCATTGGACGCAGATTCATCGCAGAGTGGTTGAAGGGGTAGCTCGACTTTCGGCAGACGGATCGTTGGCAACCAGATTCCGTGACTTCTATTACCGCTTCTATTTTCTCCCTGAGGCACCGGTAGAGTTCGAAACAATCCTGATCCGTCAGGAACGACAATTCTATGTTGACCACGACAAAAGAACGGCACGAGAGAGTCCGTGCCACTGTTCGTGGGGCCGGGAGGCGCAGCGAAAACCGGACCCTCTATGCGAACGCATCGCCGCAGAGTTTGATGCCGTTGAGTTCGTTGGGC
>DASRHX010000073.1:0-4028 GCA_035650295.1 Bryobacteraceae bacterium
CTGCGGCGCGCCATGATGGCAACCCTGCCATCCGGCGGACCAAGGCTGCCGGTGCTAGATACCTGAACGTAGTCGAAACCCGATTGGTGGAGTTTCTTCTGCAACGTCGGTAACGAATGTGGACGTTGGAAGAACTCATACGATCCCGTGCCGGACTTTGCCGCCGCGTCACGTACTGTGACGTGGCAAATAGCAAGCCTCTCGTGCTTGTCGTACTGGTATGTGAGTTCACAAACCACGCCGTCGCGGGTCACAAGCTCGTTGGCATGCCAGGAGCGAGCATACCCTTCCTCCAACACAACGTCGAAAAGAAACCAACCGTCCGGTTGGATGTGTTGCGCCACCGTGCCCAGTGTCGATCGAAGGGCTTCCAGCGTGAGGACCTGGTTGATGCTGTTATAGAAGCAGACGGTCGCGGAGAAGTCCGAGGAGAGACGAAAGCTCTTCATGTCCGCCACATGGAACTCCGACCCTGATACCTTTTCCCGCGCATAGCCAATCATGGATTGGGAGACATCGACTCCCGTCACTTGTAGGCCAGCGCTTTTCGCCCACGCCGCAAAGTGCCCGGCGCCACAGCACAGGTCCAGAATGTGCGCGCTTGGCGGCAAATGTGGTGCAAGAAACTGATTGAACATGCTGACCGCGTCGTCCACGAAAGCTGGCCCCCAGTAGCATTCGTAAAACGGAGCCAGCGCGTCGTAGGCCCTGCGACCGGCGGCGTGAAGGTGGTCATCTGGCACCGTCGCTTTAGCCGGCGACTCGAGTGCGTCTTGAGTGGTTGGCATTTAACAGGGAACCAGGAGTCTCTGTCTCTTGAACTGGCGGGCCGACGGCAATACAAATTCGATCCCATCACCGCTTTGTGCCGCGGCCTCTGTGACGGTTTCATCTGCAGGTGTCTTGCCAAATCCGTAATGGAATCCCCAGTTATCGTGGAGGTCGCGGTAGCGTCTGGACATGGGGTAAAGGTGCGGCTTCAATGTGAAATCTGCCTGTGCCGCGCTGCGGAGGTGCGCCTGCAAGGGGAGTCCCCATTATTGGCGTAGAGCCCGCCGGTGTAATCAGTCGGGTGGTGCCGGAGGTGGGACTTGAACCCACACAAGGTAAAACCTTGGCAGATTTTGAGTCTGCTGCGTCTGCCATTCCGCCACTCCGGCAACGAAAGCAGGGTCGCATTCGATTGTAGCAGGGCTTGACTCAAGGTGTATCATTCCCTCAAGGGACGATGCGTAGAAGGAGCTTCCTCGCCGCCGCCGCGGCACAGGCAGGAACCGCAGGTGTATTTTGCGCCTCGGCGGCGCCACCTGCTCCGCGCCTGAACGTCCTGTTCATCACTGCCGACGACCTGGGTCTCAACCTCGGCTGCTACGGTGAGCGCCGTTTCTCCACGCCGAACCTCGATAGCCTTGCGGCCACGGGTGTTCGATTCACCACCGCCTACGTCGCGCAGGCTTCCTGCAGCCCTTCGCGCAGCGCCATGTTCACGGGGCTGTTTCCACACGCCAATGGGCAATACGGCCTCGCTAACACGGGCTTTCGCCTGCACGAAGAGTTCACAAACCGCACGATCCCCGTGTTCGCGCGCAAGGCCGGCTACCGCACGGGCATCATTGGGAAGTTACACGTTGAACCCGAGTCGAGCTTCCCTTGGGATCATCGCAAAACCGGCAACACGACGCGTCAGGTGCGCACTGTAGCGGAAGAATCCAGCCAGTTCATTCGCGAATCGGGCGAGCAGCCCTTCTTTCTGATGGTCAACTTCAGCGACCCGCACGCCTTCCGCAACGAAAAGGCGATCGGTGGCTGGGATTTTCCTCCCCAAATCGATGGCGTCCCCGAAAAGCCTCTCCCGCCGGGCGCCAGCACACTATTTCACTGGCAACGCATCGAGCAAGAGCAACAGCAGGTACGGACCGCCGGATATTTCAACGCCATTCAGCGCCTCGACGTGGGCATCGGACAACTGATGCGCGTGCTGGAAGAGTCGGGCAAGGCGGCGAACACGCTGGTGATCTTCGTCGGCGACCATGGACCGCCATTCGCGCGTGGCAAAACGACGGTCTACGAGTCCGGCTTGCGGGTTCCATTCTTCTTGCGCTGGCCGGGAGTCACCAAGCCGGGCCAGGTGAACGAAAGGTTCGTGTCCACCGTCGACATTCTTCCAACCATTCTCGATGTCATGGGAACCCAAGCCCCCAAGGGACTGCACGGCGATTCATTGCGGAAGGCCGTGAGGGGCGAAAAGTGGCGCGAATACCTCGCCGCGGAATTTCATTGCCACGGCGCTCGCCCGATCTTCCCGCGCCGCGCTATCCGCGATACCCGTTACAAACTGATCCACAACCTGCTTGCCGGGCGCGAAAAACCGTCCACGGGGATCGACGGCGATCAGGCCTACCCGTACTCGCGCGAAGCCAAATACGACGGCACTCCGGTTCGCCAGGCGTTTGAGACGTTCGCCAACCCTCCCGAGTTCGAGCTGTATGACTTGCAAAGGGACTCCATCGAATTCCATAACCTCGCCGGTGGAAAGGAGATAGCGCAGGTCGAAGAACGGCTGAAGAAGGCACTCCATCGGTGGCGAACGGAAACATCCGACCCATTTCTCGACCCATCGTTTCTCGAGAAATTCTTGCGTGATGGCGCGCCCGCGACGAGAGGGAAGAAAGGGTGAAGTGAAGGAAATTCTGACCAATCTATTACGGATTTACCGGCCAATCGACCCAGCGCCGGCTGATTTCATTCATCCTGTCGCCGATGGAACGAGGATTGCTTCGTGTTCACTATGACTAACGCTCCAACCGGTACACTCGCGTTGTCCACGCGCGTCCAGCGCGAAGTGAAGTGTCCAAAATGTCACTCCTCAAAAATACGCTATTCCTCAACTAAATCGCTCTTGGATGAGGCGTTTACTCTGATTGGCAGGCGGCCATTGCGCTGTCATAGTTGTTACTTCCGTTGGCGGAAATTTATCATCAGGGAGCTCCGTTGAAGCAATTTGAAAGCTCCACAAGGAGCCGGACTTGCCCGAGGCCATAAAGTATCCCGTCGGTCTGCGCCCCACTTCGGCGGATTCCCGGATCAAGGCGCGATGCCCGAAGTGCCGCTCCGAACAGGTGCGGTGCTCCACATCGACCTCGATAACCGAGAAGATGATGGGATTCGTCGGACGTATGGCGGTGCGGTGCGACAGCTGTTACCATCGCTGGCAACATTGGGTAGTCAAATAGCTCTTGGTCTGTATGCGTCTAGAGCGGCCCCCCGGGTCTCCGGCCGGCCCGCAGCGCCTGTAGCTGTTCGTCCGCGAACGGCGCGGTGAGCAGCGATGGTTCGTCATGCCAGGCGCGAAACATATCCGCAATGAAGTGAATCCTTTCGCCGAAATTGGCCCAATCGAGTGCGCCCGACCCGCGCGTCGAATCCGGCGTGGGGTCCATGCGTCGTAGCGCCTCCTGCAACTCGGGCAAACTCACATGAGCGAGCAGCGCCGGGAAACGCCTCTGCAAATCGTGGCCAAGCTTGAGCAATTGCGGGCCAGGAAGCTCGATCGACATCATGTGATCGGTGACCACCATTCGCGCCAGCCGCACCGTTTCCGCCGTGATCACCTTCGCCGCCTTGCGCAGCAGTGATTCGCGAAACGGCGAGAAAAACGACCAGATGCGAGAGAGAATACGCAGCCTGGCGCTAATTGCCAGATAGACTTCCTGTTCCAGAATCGCGTGCGGCAGCAGCGCTTCGTCCAGTGCGCGTTGGATCTCCGGCTGCAGCCTTGTCTGCTCGTGATAGCCGATTTGCAGGTTGGCGAGCAGCGTATGTTGCGCCCGCTGCGCATCGTTCGTCGCGGAGCGCGCCAGCCGGTAGTTCGTGAATGCGGAAACCAGCAACGCCTGCCCACCCGGTGGATCGCCCGGCCGCAATGACGCTAGGAAATGCGACCACGAAGCGTCGGTGTCGTTTCCCGATTCGAGCATCTCCAGGCAGCGTGCGAATTCGCGGCCGATCTCGGAGAAAACTTTCACATT
>DASRHX010000074.1:0-10746 GCA_035650295.1 Bryobacteraceae bacterium
CAATGTGCTCCTCCTTGCAATGAAGGACAGCATGCGTTTGGCGATTGTGGGGATAGCCGTCGGCTTGGTGGGCGGACAATGGCTGATTCAAGCGTTAGCCAGTCAACTTTTCGAAATTTCAGCAACCGATCCGGCAACGTACTCGGCGGTCGTCGCAGTCTTGCTACTATCGGTAGCGGCGGCGAGTTACCTTCCGGCGCGGCGCGCCACGTTGGTGGACCCAACGACGGCCCTGCGCCACGACTAAAGGGTCAAGGCGATTGCCCCCAATTTGCATTTGGCCATCGGTTTGCTATACTCAGAGGGTTCGTCTGTTGCGTCCCGGCTCGCCTTGTGTGAGTTTGCGCGATGGCAGCGATTGGCGAACGCAACTTTGGGAGGCCGGCCCGGTTTCGGGTAGGCCGTTTGGACCAGGTCACAATATGTCTCGTAAATCCGGTAAGAAATATACTGCTGCGCTCAAGCAGGTGGACACCAAAATGTACACCCTTGAGGAGGCGGTCCCTCTCATTCAGAAGATCAAATTCGCCAAGTTCGATGAGACCGTCGAGGTGCACATGCGCCTGGGCGTGGATCCGAAGCACGCCGATCAGATGGTACGCGGCACGGTCGTTTTGCCGAACGGCTTGGGCAAAAAAGTGCGCGTGCTGGTGATTGCCGGCAGCGACAAGTTCAAGGAAGCGCAGGACGCCGGCGCCGACTACGTGGGCGGCGAGGATATGGTGCAGAAGATCCAGGGCGAAAGCTGGACCGACTATGACGCCGTGATCGCCACGCCGGACATGATGCGCTCGGTTGGCCGTTTGGGTAAGGTGCTCGGACCGCGCGGTTTGATGCCAAACCCGAAGACGGGCACGGTCACCAACGACATCGCCGGCGCCATTCGCGACATCAAGGCCGGTAAGGTGGAGTTCCGCGTCGATAAGACGGGCGTCATTCACGCGCCCGTGGGCAAGGCGAGCTTTCCCACGCCGAAGCTGCTGGAGAACGCGAGTACGCTGATTGGCGCCGTGGTGCGAGCCAAGCCGGCGGTTGCCAAGGGCAAGTATGTAAAGAGCGTGACGGTGTGTTCGACGATGGGCCCTGGCATCCCGTTGGACGTCACAACCTATAACGTGACCGTGAAGGCAGTCTAGGCGCATCGAGGTTCACCATGAAAAAGAAATCGCTGAAGATTGAAGAAGCCCAGGAACTGCACGAGGCGCTGAAGACGACGCAGCACGTCTTTCTGACCGCGTTCGAGAAGCTGACGGTGACGCAGGATTTCGCGTTGCGCAAAGCGGTTCGCGATGCCGGCGGCCGGTACAAGGTAATCAAGAACACGACGGTTGGAAAGGCCGCGGAGGGCACTGCAGCCGAACCGATTCTCAAGGGCCTTTCGGGGATGAACTCGATCGCCTACACGACCACCGATCCGGTGGCGTTGGCTAAGGCGCTCACCAAATATGCGAAAGAGAACACGACGTTCACCTTCAAGGCGGGCGTGGTGGAAGGGCGTGTGTTTCAGGTCGGCCAGATTGAAGCGCTGGCGAGCATGCCTTCGAAGGAAGAGATTTACGCCAAGCTGTTGTACGTGATCAACGCGCCGGCGCAGAAGCTGGTGACGGTCCTCAATGGCGTAGGCCGCAACCTGGCGGTGGTGATCGACCAGGGTGTGAAAGAGAACAAGTTTTCCGCATAGGCGGGCGTCCGGGTCTTGAGTAGGTCCGGGCCGGCTGAAGCGATATCGAGATTCAGGAAAAAGGAGTTTGGGTAAGATCATGGCGGACATCAACGTAATTGCAGATCAGATTCAAGGCTTGACGCTGCTTGAGGCGTCCGAGCTTGTGAAGATGCTGGAAGAAAAACTGGGCGTATCGGCGGCAGCGGCGTCAGTAGCCGTAGCAGCACCGGCAGCCGGTGGCGCGGCGGCGGCGGCGGTGGAAGAGAAAACCGAGTTTACGGTGGTTCTCAAGGCGGCCGGCGCGAACAAAATCAACGTCATCAAGGTCGTTCGCGAGATTACCAGCCTCGGCTTGAAGGAAGCCAAGGACCTGGTGGATGGCGCACCGAAGACGGTGAAGGAAGGCGTAACGAAGGACGAAGCCGAAGCGATGAAGAAGAAGTTCGTCGACGCCGGCGCCGAAGTCGAAGTCAAGTAGCCGTGTGCGGGGCTTATCCCGCATACCGGGGGCGAAGCGGGAGAAATTTCCGTGCGCTTCCGGTGGCGTTGAGTGAACTGCATTTGCTGCGTTCCAGGCAGGCCGGCAGGACGGCTCAGATGGGGGCGGCCAGTGCGTTTGACGCCAGTTTCTGGCGTTTGTTACACTTAGATTGATCTCGGCCGGAGTCGGACTCGGAACTTGCGCCTGTGAATCATTCCGTCAACTTCCCGGGCAGGGGTGTGTCCACCTCTGTCTCTATAGGCATTTCAAGCGATTGCTTCCCGCGGGAGGGCCATGCCCAAACATGTGGCCCCCAATGGATATCGTCGTTTGATGCGAATTTCTTTACCGAACTCTCCCCGCGCGAGGCGCTCCAATCCTCGCCGTGCCGGTTTCCTTTGGGCAGCCGGCCGAATCAATTGCCGGATTCTTTTTTGAGTGGAATACCGTACCGAGTCTTTCCGCTAGCAGTGATCGAACCTGAAGGTGAGCGCGCCGAAGGCCAGCGCGCCGCCAGCAGGGGAATTGTTCCGTCGTACTGAACCCCGGGCCAGGCCAGCCTGAGTGGCGTGTGAGGAGTGAATCATGCAGAATCCTTCAACCGGTTTCGACCGCGAGAGAGTTGATTTTTCCAAGATCAAAGCTTCGATTCCGATCCCCAATCTGATCGAAGTGCAGAAGAACTCCTATGAGCGCTTTCTGCAGATGGATCTGTTGCCCAACGAGCGCGACGATCAGGGTCTGCAGAGCGTGTTCAGCAGCGTATTTCCCATCACCGATTTCCGTGGCCTGTCGCAGTTGGATTTTGTCGATTATTCGATCGGGAATTGGGAGTGCAAGTGCGGCTCGTTGAAGGGCCTGCACCACCTGCGTTCGACCTGCCGCCAGTGCGGCGCTTCGATTCGCACCGATCCCTTCCACACGGGCGAAGTGCTGTGCGGCAAGTGCGGCACCTTTAACCGCAACATCGTGACCTTCTGCAACCGCTGCGGCGACCCGGTGGGCCTGCAGTTGAAGTACGACGTCCCCGAATGCGAAGAGCGTGGCATGACCTACGCCGCGCCGCTGAAGGTGACGATACGGCTCACGGTTTACGACAAAGACGAAGCCGGAAATAAAACAGTCCGCGACATCAAGGAGCAGGAGGTCTTCTTCGGTGAAATTCCGCTGATGACCGAGAACGGCACCTTCATCATCAACGGCACCGAGCGTGTGATCGTGAGCCAGTTGCACCGTTCGCCCGGCGTTTTCTTCGAGCGTGTTCCGGCGCAGGGCTACTACCTGGGCAAGATCATTCCTTATCGCGGCTCGTGGGTTGAGTTCGAATACGACACCAAGAATCTGCTCTACGTCCGTATCGACCGCAAACGCAAATTCTATGGCACGGTTTTCCTCCGCGCCCTCGGATTCAAGAGCGATTCCGATATTTTGAAGGCCTTCTACCGGGTGAGCGAGTTGAAGATCAAGAACGGCAAGCTGCTGATGCCGGTGAGCGAATCGCTGCTGGATCTGAAGCTGAGCTACGCGATCAACAACAAGGCCGGCGATGCGGTGGTGACGCAGGGCAAGAAGATCACCCGCAGCGTGATACGCGAGCTGGTGAAGCAGAAGATCGAGCAGGTGGAAGTCGCGGCCAACGACCTCGAAGGCGCCTACGTGGCGGCCGATGTCGTCGACATGTCGACGGGCGAAATTCTGGTTGAGGCCAACCACGAGCTGACCGCGGCGGTGATCGGCCGCATCATCGACGCCGAGATGAGCGGCGTGGAACTGTTCTTCCCGGATCGCGACGACGTGGGCAACGTCGTCTCCACTACGCTCCGCAAGGACAGCGTAAAGACGCAGGATGACGCGCTGTTGGAAATCTACCGCAAGTTGCGCCCCGGCGATCCCCCGACGCGCGATACGGCGACGGCGCTTTTTCAGGGTATGTTCTTCGACCCGCGCAAGTACGATTTCTCGCGCGTCGGCCGCATGAAGTTCAACATCAAGTTGCACGACAACTCGGACTTCGCGCCGGATCGTTGGACGCAACTGCAGGAAGAGCGCGGCAAGCGCGGCGAAAAAGTGCTGCACCCGCTCGACCGGAGAACGCTCGACCAGGGCGACTTCATTTCGACCATCGGTTATCTGTTGAAGCTGCGCCGCTACGCCGGCCAGCCGGATTCGGCGTTCCGCGTGGACGACATCGACCACTTGGGCAATCGCCGCGTGCGCGCGGTGGGCGAGTTGCTGGAAAACCAGTTCCGCATCGGACTCGTGCGCATGGAGCGCGCGATCAAGGAAAAGATGAGCGTCTACCAGGAGATGTCGACGGCCATGCCGCACGACCTGGTGAACGCGAAACCCGTGATGGCGGCGATTCGCGAGTTCTTCGGTTCCTCTCAGCTTTCGCAGTTCATGGATCAGACCAATCCGTTGAGTGAAATTACGCACAAGCGGCGGCTGTCGGCCCTTGGGCCAGGCGGTTTGTCGCGAGAGCGCGCCGGCTTCGAAGTGCGCGACGTACACCCGACGCACTATGGCCGTATCTGCCCGATCGAAACGCCGGAAGGACCGAACATCGGACTGATCAGCTCGCTGAGCTGCTTTGCGCGGATCAACGACTACGGCTTCATCGAGAGTCCCTACCGCAAGGTGCAGCACGCGCAGATCGTGGATGAAGTGAAGGTGATGAATCCCGGGGAGTCGAACTACAAGGTCGGCGACATTCTAACCCGGGGCGCGGCGATCAAGGCCAGCGCAAGTCTGGGCGCGAAGAAACAGCCGATTGAGTATGAAGCCCACTGCGAGTATCTGTCGGCGTGGGAAGAAGACAAGTACATCATTGCCCAGGCCAACGTGGAGATCGATTCCGAGGGCCGTTTGGTTCCGGAATTAGTGAACGCGCGGCAGACGGGCAACTTCGTGCTGAAGCAGCGCGATGAAATCGAGTATATGGACGTGAGTCCCAAGCAACTTGTGTCGGTGGCCGCGTCGCTAATTCCGTTCCTCGAGAACGACGACGCCAACCGCGCGCTGATGGGCTCGAATATGCAACGCCAGGCCGTGCCGCTGCTGCGCGCCGATTCCCCGATCGTCGGCACCGGCATGGAGCAGGTGACGGCGCGCGATTCCGGCGCCGTGGTGTTGTGCAAACGCGCGGGCATTGTGGACTCGGTGGACTCGACGCGCATCATCGTGCGCGTGGACGGTTCGGCCGCGGCACACGAAGGGCAGATGTCGCGCGAAGTGGGCGCCGACATTTATCAGCTGACCAAGTTCAAACGGTCCAACCAGAACACCTGCATCACGCAGAAACCGATCGTCAAGGTGGGCCAGCGCGTGAGGAAGGGCGATGTGCTGGCCGACGGTCCCTGCACCGACCTGGGCGAACTGGCTCTTGGCCGCAACGTGCTGGTGGCCTTCATGCCCTGGCGCGGGTACAACTTCGAGGACGCCATCGTCGTCAGCGAGAAGCTGGTGAAAGAGGACTACTACACTTCGGTCCACATCGAAGAGTTCGAGATTGAAGCGCGGGACACGAAACTGGGTCCGGAAGAAATCACGCGAGACATTCCGAACATCAGCGAATCGTTCCTGCGTAACCTCGACGAATCGGGCATCATCCGCATTGGCGCAAGCGTCAAGCCGGGCGACATTCTGGTGGGCAAGGTCACGCCTAAGGGCGAGACCCAGTTGACGCCGGAAGAAAAACTGCTGCGCGCGATCTTTGGCGAAAAGGCCGGCGATGTGAAAGACGCATCGCTCTACTGCCCGCCAGGAATCGAAGGCGTGGTGGTGGACGCGAAGGTGTTTTCGCGCAAGGGCGCCGAACTGGATGAGCGGTCGAAAGCGATTCTCGAATCACAGGTCGAGCGGCTCCACCGCAACCTCGAGGACGAGAAGCGCATTCTCAACGACGAGCGCTCGAAGCGCCTGATGGATCTGTTGGGCGGCCAGCAACTGCAGGCCGACCTGCACGACGACAAAACCAACAAGAAGCTGCTCAGCAAGGGAATCGACATCACTGAGGAAGTGATCGAGAAACTCAAGGCGCGCGAGCTGAAGCGAATGAAGCTGAAGGAACGCGACCCGCGCGTGAACGAGCAGATCGACGAAATCGAGGAGATGACTTCGCGCCAGATTCAGGTGCTGGAGAAGATCACCGAAGAGAAGACTGCGAAACTGAAGAAGGGCGACGAACTGCCGCCGGGCGTCATCAAGATGGTGAAGTGCTACATCGCGATGAAGCGCAAGCTGAGCGTCGGCGATAAGATGGCCGGCCGCCACGGCAATAAGGGCGTGATTGCGCGCATCGTTCCCGAAGAGGACATGCCGTATCTGCCCGACGGCACGCCGGTGGAAATCGTACTCAATCCACTGGGCGTTCCTTCGCGTATGAACGTCGGACAGATTCTCGAGACGCACCTCGGATGGGCCGGCGCGAAGCTGAAGAAAAAGTACGCGACGCCGGTATTCGACGGCGCCACCGAGAAAGACATCAAGTCGCAGTTGGACATGGCGGAGCTGCCGAGCTCGGGCAAGGTCCAGTTGCTGGACGGAATGAGCGGAATCGTCTTCGAGCAACCGGTGACAGTCGGCATGATCTACATGCTGAAGCTGTCGCACCTGGTCGACGATAAGATCCACGCACGCTCGATCGGACCGTATTCGCTGATTACGCAGCAGCCGCTGGGCGGCAAGGCGCAGTTCGGCGGACAGCGCTTCGGTGAGATGGAAGTGTGGGCGCTTGAAGCCTACGGCGCGGCTTACGTGCTGCAGGAATTGCTGACGGCCAAGTCGGACGACGTCTATGGCCGCGCGAAGATTTACGAAGCCATCGTGAAGGGCGAGGCCGCGGCCGAGCCCGGAGTGCCGGAATCGTTCAACGTTTTGATCCGCGAGCTGCAGTCGTTGTGCTTGGACGTGGAGCTGATGAAGCGCCCGACCGAGATTGCCGACACGGCGTTGGCGGCGGATTAACTCAGAGATAAGCCAGAGAACTGGAAAGGAGCAGAAAATATATGTATCGAGCTGCAGCCTATGACCGGGCGAATTTGATCGCGGATTTCGATTCGATTCGCATCTCGTTGGCGTCCCCTGAGAAGATCCGAAGCTGGTCGCACGGTGAGGTCACCAAGCCGGAGACGATCAACTACCGTACGTTCAAGCCGGAACGAGACGGACTGTTCTGCGCGCGTATTTTTGGACCGATCGCCGACTGGGAGTGCTTGTGCGGCAAGTACAAGCGCATGAAGCACCGTGGCGTAATTTGCGACAAGTGCGGCGTGGAAGTAACGCTCACGCGCGTGCGCCGCGAGCGCTTGGGCCATATCGAACTGGCCAGCCCCTGCTCGCACGTGTGGTTCTTCAAGGGCCTGCCGAGCCGCATCGGCTACCTGTTGGACATCACGCTGCGCGACCTGGAACGCGTGCTGTACTTTGAAGCCTTCGTCGTCGTCGATCCGGGTGAAGCCGGGTTGTCGTTGGGCGAGGTGCTCACCGACGAGCGCAAGCGCGCTCTCGACCAGGAGTTCCCCGGCAAGTTCGTCGCCATGATGGGCGCCGAGGGAATCAAAGAGCTGCTGAAGAAGGTCGATGTCGAAGCGTTGTCTCTCGAGATTCGAGAGAAGATGAAGACCGAGCTCTCGCAGCAGAAGAAGCTGAAATTCGCCAAGCGGCTGCGCGTGGCGGAGAGCTTCCGCAAGTCGGGCAACAAGCCGCAATGGATGATTCTCGACGTGCTGCCGGTGATTCCGCCCGAGTTGCGCCCGCTGGTGCCGCTCGATGGCGGACGTTTCGCCACGTCGGATCTGAACGATCTGTACCGCCGCGTAATCAACCGCAACAACCGGTTGAAGAAGCTGATGGAGCTGCACGCGCCGGACGTAATCGTGCGCAACGAAAAGCGCATGTTGCAGGAGGCTGTCGACGCGTTGTTCGACAACGGCCGCCGTGGCCGCGTATTGCGCGGCGCCAATAACCGTCCGCTGAAATCGCTCTCCGATACGCTGAAGGGCAAGCAAGGCCGTTTCCGCCAGAACCTGCTCGGCAAGCGCGTGGACTACTCGGGCCGTTCGGTAATCGTGGTTGGTCCCGAGCTGAAGCTGCACCAGGCCGGGTTGCCGAAGAAGATGGCGCTCGAGCTGTTCAAGCCGTTCATCTACCATCGCCTGGAACAGCGCGGACATTGCACGACGATCAAGCAGGCGAAGGAACTCGTCGAACAGCAGGATGCGGTGGTTTGGGACATTCTCGAAGAAGTCATTCGCGATCATCCGATCCTGTTGAACCGCGCACCTACATTGCACCGCCTGGGTATTCAGGCCTTTGAGCCGGTGCTGGTGGAAGGCAAGGCGCTCCGTATTCACCCGCTTGTGTGTACCGCATTCAACGCCGACTTCGACGGCGACCAGATGGCCGTTCACATTCCACTTTCACCCGAAGCGCAGATTGAAGCTTCGACACTGATGCTGGCGGCGAACAACATTCTGTCGCCGGCGCACGGAGCGCCAATCGCCACCCCGTCGCAAGACATGGTGCTGGGCCTGTACTACCTCACCAAATCGCGCCACGGCAGCAAGGGCGAGGGCCGCACTTTCGCCTCCATTGACGACGTGCTGATCGCGCTGGAGATGGGCGAAGTGGAAACGCTCACGCCGATCAAGTTGCGCTACACGGGCCGCGTCATCGACCTGACCAAGGCGTTCGACAGCCAGAACATTCTGCACACCGAACCGGTGGAGTATGTGAAGCAGTACATGGACACCACGGTAGGCCGCGTCATTCTCAACGACGTGCTTCCCGAGGACATGCCGTTCATCAACGGCCTGCTGAAGAAGAAAGGCCTGACTCAGTTGGTGCAGTTCTGCTACCTGAAGTTCGGTCTCCACACCACCGTCCACATGCTCGATGAGATCAAGACGATGGGCTTCCTCTACGCTACGCGCGCGGGAATCTCCATCGGCATCGACGACATGGTGGTTCCGGACAACAAATTCTCGCTCGTAAGCGATGCGCAGAAGGCCGTGATGGAGGTGCAGTCGCAGTATCAGGAAGGCGCCATCACGCAGGGCGAGCGCTACAACAAGATCATTGAAATCTGGTCGAAGGTGACCGAGCGCGTATCGGACGAGATGTTCAAGAAGATGGAGGACGACGACCGCACCGGCCGTTACCTCAATCCGATTTACATCATGGCCGACTCGGGCGCCCGCGGATCGCGCCAACAGATCCGCCAGCTTTCGGGGATGCGCGGATTGATGGCCAAGCCCAACGGCGAGATCATCGAGACCCCGATCACGGCGAACTTCCGCGAAGGTCTGAATGTGCTGCAGTACTTTATTTCGACGCACGGCGCGCGTAAGGGCTTGGCCGATACGGCATTAAAAACGGCCGACTCGGGCTACCTCACGCGGCGTCTCGTCGACGTGGCGCAGGACGTCATCATCACGGAGCAGGATTGCGGCACGGTGGAAGGCATCGAAGTCGAGCCGATCACCGAAGCCGGCGAAACCATCGAGCGCTTGTCGGACCGCATTGTGGGACGTGTGCCACTCGAAGACATTCGCGACTACGAGAACACGATTCTGGCGCCGATGAATTCGGTGATCAACGAGGCCATGGCGACGCAGATTGAAAAGGCCGGTATCGAACGGGTGCGTATCCGTTCGGTGTTGACCTGCGAATCGCGGCGCGGCGTGTGCCAGCTTTGCTATGGCCGCAACCTGGCTTCGGGCAGGTTGGTGGAACGTGGTGAGGCGGTGGGCGTCATCGCGGCGCAGTCGATCGGCGAACCGGGAACGCAGTTGACGATGCGTACGTTCCACATCGGCGGCGCGGCCACGAGGGTGGCCGAGCAGTCGACGCAGGAAGCTCGCAGCTCAGGCTTCGTGAAGTACATCGACATCAACACGGTGCGCAACGCCAAGGGCGAGATCGTGGCGATGAACCGTTCCGGCAAGCTGGCCGTTCTCGACGAGAAGGGCCGCGAACGCGAGCGCTACGAAGTTGTATATGGCGCGAAGATCCTCTTCGAGGATGGCGCGCACGTGGAAGAGAACAGCATCCTGCTTGAGTGGGATCCGTACACGTTCTCGATCCTCACCGAAATCAGCGGCACGGTGAAGTACAAGGACCTGATCGAAGCCCTGACGATGAAGGAAGAGGTCGACGAAATCACCGGCCTGTCGCAATGGGTGGTGATGGATTCGCCCGACGAGAAGAAGCTGCCGTCGATTCTCATGCACCCGCCCGGCGGACACAAGGCCGACGAAAAGCGCTACCTCATGCCGACGCACGCGCACCTTATGGTGACCGACGGCGAAGAGGTTCACGCCGGCGACGTGCTGGCGAAGATCCCGCGCGCGACCACGAAGACCAAGGACATCACGGGCGGCTTGCCCCGCGTGGTGGAGTTGTTCGAAGCCCGCAAGCCGCGTGAGACGGCCGTCATGGCCGAAATCAACGGCACGGTGAAGTACGGCGAAATCAGCAAGGGCACGCGCAAGATCTACATCGTCGGCGAAGACGGCGAACAGCGCGAATACGCACTGCCGCGCGGCGTTCACATCCGCGTGCAGGAAGGTGAGCGCGTCATGGCCGGCGAGCCGCTGATGGA
>DASRHX010000075.1:0-4321 GCA_035650295.1 Bryobacteraceae bacterium
ACGGGGCGTTCCCATGCCGCGGTCCAACTGCTCCTGCAATGGCGCCATATCGAAAACGGGTAGTTGCGGGTCCAAATCGGCGACGACCTTGGCTATTGATGCTTGCAGGCTCGATGGATTGTCTTCGGAGCGCACCAGCACCGCCGGGCAGCACCAGCTCATCTGTGCGTATGGAAAGTAGTAAATCGGCTCCGGATCGCTGCCCATCACGGACTGCCTGGCGTCCCTCACGATGCCCACGATCTCCCGAATCTGCGTCCCACGATTGCTCGTCGCGCCGGGAACGATCCGTTTGCCCAACGCGTCCTGGCCAGGGAAGAATCGCCGCGCGAAGGCATCGTTCACGACGAGCACCGGCGAAGCGCCGTCGACATCGCGCTCCGTGAAATCGCGCCCTCGCAGCATGGGCGCACCGATCGTGCGAAAGTAGCCAGGCGTGATGATCGCCATGTTCGATCGCGGCCGTTGGTGTGGCGCCGTCGGACGTTCCGGAATTTGAAACGAGACGGTCATCGAGCTTCCCGTCAAAGGCAACGGCATGCCCAGGGAGGTTTCCTTCGCCCCCGGCAGGTTCCGTAACCGTTCGAGCAGCCGCGCATAGAACGCCATCCGCCTTTCGTCACTGTAGCCCGCACCGGAAGGAGTAACTTTAAAGGTCACGACACGGCCGGGCTGAAGTCCAAGGTCTCGCTGCAGAAGCTTGGCGAAGCTTGACGTAAGCAGACCCGCCGAGCTAAGCAGCACCATGCCGAGCCCAATCTGCACGACCACCAGTGCCCCTCTGGTTCTTTCGCCCCCACCCGTGCTGGCGCGCGATCCCTCCTGCAGGGAACCCGCAAACTCCGCTTTACGCAACCTCAATGCCGGAGCCAGGCTCGCCAGCAGAGCGGTTGTCACGGCAAGACCCGCGGCAAAGAGCAGCACACGGCTGTCAATGCTCGCCTCTTGTACTCTTGGGAGGCCATTGCCGGCAAGCGGCAACAAATACTTCATCAGCCAGTACGCTCCGCCCACTCCCGCCGCGCAACCGATCAACGAAATCGTCAAACTCTCGGCCACCATCTGACGAATCAACCTGCCGCGGCTTGCGCCAATCGATGCTCGCAAAGAGAACTCGCGTACGCGCTCCGAAGTCCTGGCAAGCAACAGATTCGCCAGGTTCGCGCAAGCAATCAACAGCACCAGAATGACCGCGCCGAAGACGATCCACATCGGATCGCGTCCCCTCCCCACCAGCGCTTCCAATTGCGGCCGTATGATCGTTGCCGACACCCCCCGGTTCTGGTCCGGATACTGCTTGGCCAAAGCAGCGGCGATGCTGTCCATCTCCTGCTGTGCACGCTGAATGGTAACTCCCGGCTTTAGCCGCGCCGTCGCATCGAGCATGCGCGCGCCCCGCTGCTCAGTTACGGGAACGGCGGTTCCAGAAGCGTGGTCGCGCTCCAGTGTCATCCATACGTCTATCGGTTCCGGCGTCGGAGGAAAATTGAACCCACGCGGCGCTACGCCCACCACGACGTGCGGCGCACCGTCAATCGTGATCGTGCGCCCAGCCATTTGTGGATCGCTTCCGAATCTCGATCTCCACAGGCCGTCGCTGATCACGGCTACTTTCGTGCCCAGCCGTTCCTCTTCGCGAAGGAATCCTCTCCCCAGAGCGGGGTGCACACCGAGCATCGCGAAGAGGTCCGCTGACACGATGGCCGCGCGTAGATGCGTCGCCGCGCCTACTCCGGTGAGCGATGCCTCATCCCCCCGGAACGAGACGATGTGCTCGAACACGCTGTTCATATGGCGGAAGTCAAAGTAGGTTGGGTACGAAAGCGAGTCGGGGCGCGGCTTGTCCCCCCGAGTGGTGAGCGACATTACCGACACCAGACGCTCCGGCTCGGGGTAGGGAAGCGGCCTCAGCATGACGGCATTGATCACGCTGAACACCGCTGTGTTCGCTCCAATGCCAAGCGCCAGCGTCAGCACCGCCGCCACCGCGAAAACGGGATTCTTTCGCAGTTGCCGCAAGGCGAACCGCACATCGGCGAGCAGATCCTCAAACGCTCCCCATCGCCATACGTCGCGTCCGGATTCCTCCAGGCCGGCTACGTTGCCGAACTCGCGCCGCGCCTGCCGAGCCGCATCCGCGGGCGACATTCCTGAAGCCGTGAGTTCATCGACGCGCTCATTGAGGTGCGCGCCGATCTCCTCGTTAAGATCGCGCTCCATTTGCCGCCGCTGCCATATCTGGCGCAACCAGTTCATCGCACCCTCCTCGCGCAATCACCCCCGTGACCCTATTCACGAACATACCTAGACTAAAATAGCCTCAGCGGGCTGTCAACTTGTATTTCGTGCCATCACAATACAACGTGACTGAATTTTCCGGTTACTTTCAATAGCTTCCGGCCTTTCCGAAGACGGCGCTGCTTGCCTGTCTGCAAAACTCAGACCACTAAGACCCGGGCCGGTTGGCGGCCGGCGGCACGCTCACCATTCAGCATGGGTGAGTCATCAGGTGAGCGTGCCTTCCGGGTTTCCTGGCAGCGGCAGGTATTGTATTGGCAGGCTCCGGCAAGATGGTGTGTCATGAGTCATGAAAACGGAGGTTTTTGAGAGCGCAACTATCTTGCTATCGAATTGACGTATGTGGAGTCTTTTGAAGAAGAATTTGGGTCAACACCGGAGACCAGTTATCGTAGTTGGTCCGGTCGGCTAGCTCGCAGGCAACCGCGATCATTCCCTCTTTGTCCGTTGGACCGCCTTCCTCGGCCTCCGCCTCCACGAGATCGCGGACGACTCCGCGGTCAAGTTTGCGGCCAGCGGAATATTGAACCTCGCGCGAAGGCTTCTTTCCCATGGCCGATTGGATATAGTGCACGTCCGGATTGAATCGGACCCAGTGAGCCCGTGCATCAAGCCAACCGTTCACGTGTGCTATGGCATGAGGGTGGTCAGCAGCCACGGTCACATGACCCTTCTCAGAATGAAAGACCAGAATCGCAAGACGTGGGAAACTCTTCACCGCGGTCGGAATGTGCCGCAACGCATCCTCATCGATTGCTCGATTCTCGACTTCCTCAAGTGTTGCAATGTGGTGTGGCCACCTGTCACCAAAGACCTTTCGATCACGAGCCTCACGGGTGACCATCGGAGTATAGAAAGCCTTCAGCGGCGGGCTCACATCCAACTGCACCCAGAATGCGTAATCGGCGTTCTTGTTAAACAAGTCATTGGCATCGCCATCCAAATAAAGACCGCCGTGAGGCCAATCCGGTTGCCGCGCCACGCCAGACGCCGGCCAAACCCAGAGTGGCATTTCCGAACTGTATCGCAACCGTTCGAAGTCAATTTTGCCCGTCGCAGCGTCATAGAAAGGATTAACTTCGAAGATGCTTCCCCAACCACCGTCTACAGGGCTCAAGATCGGTGATTCCCAACTCCCGAACCACCGCAAGCCGGGGAACTGTTTACCATGCCGTGCCATAGCCAACACGGCCCAGTTGCCACCAGCTGACCAGCCGATGATGCCCGCGTTGCCGGTAAGGGCCTTCACTGTACCTACATAGTCCTGAATTGACTTACCTTCCAAGGAACGGGTGTTGCCGGTCGCAAATGATATTACGTCAGCTATGCAACTCGCGCTCAAGGGTCCACGAGAAGTAGAAGGGCAAAGGTAGGCCACGTCAATGAACCCTTGCTCGCTCAGGCAAGCGCGGGATGTTTCCAAACTGCGTGAGGCCGCCGTTATGTGTACGGCGATCGGTGCACCGTTGGGATAACGACCCTTTGCTGGTAGCGACACCCGCACCTGCACTCCTTCGGTTCCTAACGTAGTTGAGGGAATACGAAACAACGGACCGCGGCAAGGCACTTCGACACGTGGGGCTCCCCTCGGATTCGGCGGCTCCTGTGCAGTTGCGTTTGGGTTCTGCGCCGGTGCTTGAGGGATTACAGCTACTAAACACAACGTCACTACGAATATATGACGCACGGTATTCCAGAACTCTGATTGTGTCTCCGATTGCGGTACAAGCACCGGTCGCCGTACAGGCAATTCCTCTTTACAGACTTGAACCCTTCGGTCATGTGCATAAG
Source organism: Bryobacteraceae bacterium (assembly GCA_035650295.1). Taxonomy (GTDB): domain Bacteria; phylum Acidobacteriota; class Terriglobia; order Bryobacterales; family Bryobacteraceae; genus JAFLBB01. The sequence continues at coordinate 4,090 of DASRHX010000075.1, forward strand.
GCGATTCTGGGCTTTGAAGCATTGCAATGAGTCTATGCCAAATCTGTGCAATACGCTGGGCGCAGGTCGCCGTAAGAAGCACAGGTGGTTAAATTCGAAACACGGGATAGCAACCACTACTTACCACGCATTACACCGTCGAGCGGGGGCTTGGCGTCCGGTCTGATGCGCGTGGTCCAGTTCTGGCCGGCCTTTCGCCTGACGAGGTCCGCCTTGGCGGCGGCCAGCTCTT
>DASRHX010000076.1:0-2420 GCA_035650295.1 Bryobacteraceae bacterium
CGAACTCCGCTTGACCAACAGTGTGCTGAACCTCGGTGGAACTTTTGGCCTCGGCGATCTCGGCAACATCGTTCGTGTCGGTGGATCGGTCCGCGTGACCGGCTTGCTCAACGGCGCGGGTGGCACACTCAACCTCGACGCCACCACCGGCAACTGGTCCATGAACGGCGGCACGCTGCGTCAACTGACAGTCAACAGCGCCGACGGCGCAGTCCTCCTGGCCACTCCCACCGCGGGCATGCTCGATGGCGTCACCCTCAACTGCGACCTGGACGCGCAGGCTGGTAGTCTGAATGTCACCAACGGATTAGTCCTCAATGGCCTGATGCGTGTCGGTAATCCCACCAACTCGACGGCAGGCCGCATAGACTTCCTGGGCAGCCAGGCGATCAGCGGCAGCGGCTCGGTGTTGTTCGGCAATCACGGTTGCAATTCGTTGCGCCTGATGCTGGGTGGCACCACCCTCACCAATCGATTGCTCATCCATGGACACAGCGGCCAACTGCCCTTCTCGGCCTGCCTCGGCGGGGTGCAAAACGTGGGCCTGGTCAACGAAGCAACGATCTCCGCCGACGTCAACCTCGGCACCATCACGATCCGCGCACAACCGTTCATCAACAACGGAGTCACAAACTCGCTCAATGGAGGCAGGCTCCTCGTAAATCCGTAGACCCGACCGTGCCCCTCCACTGTCAACTTCTTCTCGCTGCGCTCATCTTCACCTGTCATCCTGTCCGCTCGGCGGAATTGGTGCTCGTGTGGAACGATCTGACATTGCGCGCGATCCGTTACGCCAACATTCCTCCGCCTATGGCCGTGCGCCAAATGGCCATTGTTCATCTCGCCATCTTCGACGCGGCCAACGGCCTCGATCCGAAATATCATTCCTATCTTGTCACTAACGCCGCACCCCGCGAGTGCTCGCTCGAAGCCGGCACTTCGACGGCCGCGCATCACGTGTTGCGAACTCTCTTTCCCAAATCAGCTGACCTGCTCGACTCGCATTACAACGCGATTCTTGCCGCCATTCCAAATACGCCCGGCAAAACCAACGGACTTCAATGGGGAAAGCACGTCGCGACCGAATACCTCAAACTGCGGCAATTCGACGGTGCCGGACAAAGCGCGGGTTACAGCTATAAAGAACGAGCGGGCTATTGGAAGCGCACGCCCCCAAACTATGATAAGCCCTTGCTCCCGGCATGGGGTCACATGAAGCCCTTTGCTATCAAATCGCCGGAAGAGTTCCACGCCGCCCCTCCCCCGGCGCTCGCCAGCTCAAACTGGGCGTCGCAATACAATTATCTGAAAGCGATCGGCGCCACCAATAGCACCATGCGCACACCCCAACAGCGCGAGATTGCTCTTTTTTGGGCAGACGGTCCCCGCACCGAAACACCGCCCGGACATTGGAACAAGATTGCCCAGCAACTTGCCCGCAAAAAGAACTACCCTCTCCTCGAGACCGCGCGCCTCTTCGCCGCTCTGAACATGGCCATGGCGGATGCAGCTATCGTCTGTTGGAATACCAAATATACTTATAACTGGTGGCGCCCTGTCACCGCGATCCGAGCGGGCGACTCGGACGACAACCCGCAGACCGAACCCGACCCCAATTGGACGCCATTGCTCATCACTCCGCCTTTCCCGGAACACACGTCCGGGCACAGTACCTTTAGCGGCGCCGCCGCAGCTGTCCTCGCAGAATTCAGCGGCCGTGATGAGTTTCAGTTTGTGACATCGTCCGATGGCCTGCCTGGAGTGGTCCGCCGTTTTGAACGCTTTTCAGATGCCGCCCGCGAAGCCGGCGTAAGCCGTATCTATGGCGGCATCCATTTCCCGGACGCCAACGAAATGGGATTGGCAGCCGGCTCCAAAATCGGGCTCCACATAGCCCGGACCATGCTCCAACGGACGAAATGAACCCAATTTCGACCTACAACTGCCGCTTCTGCAACTCGGCGACCACGGCATCAAAGGCGGGTTTTGGTTTGCCTTCGCGGTCGAAGAGCAACGGATAGTTTACGCGCGTCCATGGGAAGGTATTCAGCCAGCTTTGCCCATCATGCAGGTTCCAGAAGGAGACGCGCACGACAACGTCAGAGTATTTACGGAACAGACGAAAGAGCTGCGCATACTGATCTGCCTGCCGCTTCAGGATTTCCGGCGGACAGCCTTCGCGGTAGGGGTCCAGCTTTGCTAGTTCGGCGCGGTGCTTTCCGCCGTCGGCCCACCATTTGCCGCGCGGAACCACGTCAATGTCCAACTCAGACACCACCACCTTCATGCGGAGGTCGCGCATGGCAGCGAGTGTGGCTTCGATTTCGGCCAGCGGAACGCGGTCGATTTCATAGTGGCCTTGTAATCCGATCGCGTGGACCGGAGTATTCTTTTCGCGAAGTAAGCGCACGAGACGCATG
>DASRHX010000077.1:0-6286 GCA_035650295.1 Bryobacteraceae bacterium
TTGCACAACCGTGTGGATTCGATTTGGATGCGGGCGAGCTGGCTGCAGGAACTAGTGCCGGAGTGCCGCATTGGCGTGGGACACGGGCAGATGGGTGAAAGCGAACTGGAGCGGGTGATGCTTGGGTTCATGAAGCACGAGTTCGACATGCTGGTGTCGACGACGATCATCGAGAATGGGCTCGATATTCCGCTTGCGAACACGATCGTCATCGAGCACGCCGAACGGCATGGGTTGAGCGAGTTGTACCAACTGCGCGGACGCGTGGGGCGGTCGAACCGGCGCGCGTATGCGTACCTGTTGGTGCCTGAAGACACGGAGGTGACCGATGTCGCGCGCAAGCGGCTGGCGGCCCTGCGCGAATTTTCCGACCTGGGTGCGGGTTTCAAGATTGCGGCCCTGGATTTGGAGTTGCGCGGGGCGGGCAACCTGTTGGGCGGCGAACAGCATGGGCATATCGAAGCGGTGGGCTATGACATGTACCTCAAGTTGCTCGAGCAGACGATGCAGGAGTTGCGCGGCGAGACCGTGGCGCCGGAGATCCACGCGACGTTGAACCTGGGGCTCGACCTCCGCATTCCGGGCGAGTACATCAGCGACGAGATCCAACGGCTGCGGACGTACAAGCGCATTGCCGGTGCGGCGAGCGAGGAAGAGTCGCGGTCGATTCTGGAAGAGCTTGAAGACCGCTACGGCAAGCCGCCGGATTCTCTACGCCTGCTGTTGCGTTTTGCCGTGCTCAAGAGCGGCGCGGAGAAGTTGGCGATTGAAACGATCGACCGGCGCGGCGGGGCACTGAACGTGAAGTTCCATCCGGGTTCGCAGGTGGACCCGATGCGGCTCATGGAGGTAGTGCGCGCAACGCAAGGGGCGTCATTCACGCCGGCTGGCGTTTTGCGAGTGCCACTGCCGGCCGTCGGCGACGCGGCGGCGATGTTGGAGAGCGCGGAGAGGCTGCTGGTGGGGTTGGCGGGAAGGTAACCGGCGTTTGGCAGGCGGAGTCAGGACGACCGGCTAACTACCGCAGCCGTCTACCGGCTACTCGGGAAAAAGAACCTCGGCGCCACCGAATTCCCGGCCATTGAGACCCAACTCATGGACGGCGGGTTCGCCTCCCGCCTCACCGCTTCGTGCGCAACAACTGTTCAATTGAATCGGCCGTATGCGGCTTCTCGAAGAGAAAGCCCTGGAGGTATTCACAACCCATATCGCTCAGCGCCGCCATTTGCAGATGGTTCTCTACACCTTCAGCCACCACGCTCAGCCGCAGCGATTGCGCGAGTCGCACCACAGCTTCTACCAACCGCGCATTGGCTGTATCGGTTCCTAGATCGCCGATGAACGAACGGTCGATCTTCAGCGCGTCCACCGGCAGCATGCGTAAATAACTCAATGAGGAATAGCCGGTGCCGAAATCATCCAGCGACAGCCGGATGCCCGCCGCGCGCAGCTTCTCCATTTGCGTCCGCGCCATTTCCGGATCGCCCATCAGGCACGATTCGGTCAGTTCCAACTCCAACAGGTGCGGATCCATGCCTGTATAGCCGACCACCTCAAGCACCGTCTGGGTGAAGTCCGGCCGTTCGAATTGCACCGCTGAAACGTTCACCGCCATTCTTAACCGATGCCCGCCGGCCGACCATCTCACCGCCTGACGACACGCCTCCTCTAGTACCCACCTTCCAATCGGTACGATCAACCCTAGCGATTCCGCGATCGGGATGAACCGTTCGGGCGACGTCAGACCAATCACGGGATTCGTCCAGCGCAGCAAAGCTTCCACTCCTGTGATGCGGCACGTCTGAGCCGAATATTGCGGCTGGTACACGAGATGGAACTCATCTTGTTCCAGGGCGTGGCGGAGTTGAAATTCCAGTTCGAATCGCTGATGGATGTGGGCGTCCGCCTCCGGAGCAAAAAAATGAAAGCTGTTCCGTCCCCTCCTGCGCGCCGCATAGAGCGCTGTGTCGGCTTGCCTCAGGAGAGTCTCGGGGTTGGTTGCATGATCCGGGAACAGGCTGATGCCGATGCTCGCGCTCGTGCTGACATCTTGTCCCTGCAGGAGAACCGGAGCCGAGAGCACCGTCCGCACCTTCTCCGCCGCCTGCGCCGCACCGTCCACGCCGTCTATCTCGTGTAACAGAATGGCAAACTCGTCGCCGCCCATCCTCGCTACCGTGTCGGCGGCGCGCACCGCCGATCGCAGCCTCCGTGCAATTTCGCGCAAAAGGACGTCTCCCCCGCGATGGCCGAACATGTCGTTGACGTGCTTAAAGTTGTCAAGATTCAGCCGGAGCAGCGCCAATTTGTGGCCACGGCGGCGCGCCGATCCCAATGCCTGCTTCATACCGTCGTGGAAGCAGAGCCTGTTCGGCAACGAGGTAAGCGTGTCGCGGTGTGCCTGGTAGGCAAGCGATGTATAGACTTTGCGATGCTCGAGCGCCAGCGCAGCCAGACCGGCCACCCGTTCAAGCAGTGTTCTCGCCCTTGCCGCAGGCACGCCAGGCTGCCGTCCATAGAAGGCCACCGCTCCCAGGATCTGGCCATCGCTCGCCACTGCCGGTTCAACCGCCAACGATTGCCACCCATGGTTCAGCAACGTCTGCCGGAATGGGTCCAGATTCGGCAACCCGGCCGTAGACGGGATGAATACGGGCTGTGCCATCATGGCGGCCCCGGACACTGCCGGGGAGCTGAGTTGCGGCGGTTCCAGCCGCAGTTCTTCGAGAAACTCCGCGGTCAGGCCGCGCGATGCCGCCGCGCTCAACCCTGAGTTCTCCAACAGGAAAATGGAGGCCGCAATTGCCGCGTCCTGATGTGTGACAAGGTCGAGTATCGATTCCAGCACCGCGTCCTGCGGGTCATTCCGCGCAACCATTTCGAGCGTCGCGCACCGATCCCGTTCGTACTGCCGTTCCCGCGCCAGGAATTCGTATTTCGCTGTCAGCAGCCCTTCTAAGCGACGTAGCCGGTCTAGCTCTAACGGGACCTCGGCCGCTACCGCGCCATTTTCTGAGAGCGCCCTAAGATCGCGCCGCAGCCGTTCGATTTCCTGCTCATACGGTTCCTGTGGAGGAAGACTCCCGGGTATTGGCGCCGGACCGAACGGAGTGGTCGAACGTGCAAGTGCTGGGGGAGGCATAGTCGTTCAGGCGCACCTTAAGATCGCCTAGGCGCTCTCTTCGGTAATGTCTAAGAAAGTCTGAGGAAATTCTCAGTGAATCGCCCGGCTATTGCTTCCCTGCTAGGTAAATTCCCCCATGAACCAGCCTGCGTATGCAGACGATACACAAATCAAAGAGCGAATTGAGATGAGTCCAACCACACAGATAGAAGTGAACCACGGCGCGTATCTGCCGGGAGGGTCCGTTTATACCGAACCTGTCGAATGTACCGCTCGCCAACCCCTGCCAAAGCGCGTCCAAACCGGAATTAAATGCCCCAGTTGCAAATCGCCGCAAATCAGATACTCCAACTCATTTACGGTGATCGACGGCTTGCTCGGCATGATCGGCATGCGTGCACTTCGCTGCCATAGCTGCTACAACAAATTCCACCGGCTCTTCGCGTAACCGGCCGCTCCGCAATTTTTTTGCCACCTCCGCCCGGCTCCTGTGCGTAACTGGAATTGTACGCAGATGCAGCCGGGGCCCAATACAAGCGACGAACTTCTCACCCAGGCCCGCGCCGGTAGCCGCTCTGCTTTCTCGGAATTGATCGAAATTCACCAGAGCATGGTTTTTTCCTTGCTCCTTCATGTCGTGAATGAGGCCGCTGTCGCCGAGGAGATCGCGCAGGATGTCTTCCTCGAACTGCATAAAAATCTCGACTCCATAGAAAGCGGGCAACACCTCACTCGCTGGCTACGCACAGTGGCCAGCCGGCGCGGCATTGATGAGGTAAGGCGGTGGAAATTCCGGTCGCCTCACGCCCTGGAAGATCTGCCCGAGCCGCGTATAGATGCCGAATCGCCGGATGTATTACTTTCAGAAAAATTACGAAAGTTATTGAATCGATTACCTGCTAAGCATCGGACAATTGTTGTGTTGCGATACCAGGAAGATCTGGACCCGAGCGACATCGCCCTGCAACTGGAGATGCCCGTCGCCACGGTCAAAAGCACCTTGCACCGAGCCCTCGGCATGCTCCGGTGCGCCTTTGATCGCGCCAACGTGACTACGCAGGAAACGCTATTGAAAAGGGAAGCTGTATGAACCAGGAAGTCGAAAAAGCGCTCCAGAGCGCTCTCGCGCGCAAGAATCCACCGGACGGGTTTGCCGATCGGGTCATGGCCCGCCTGCCTGAGGCTCAATCCTCAAGCTCCAGCAACGTCCGCACCATGCCCAGTCGCCGCCCGGCCTGGCTCGCCATCGGCCTCGCTGCCAGCCTCGCCGTCGGCTCATTTGCGGGATTGCGCTATCAACAGTATCGCCAGGGCCAGGAGGCCAGCCGTCAATTGATGCTTGCCCTCCAAATCACGGGCGAAAAGCTCACCCTGGCACAGCATAAAGTCGTGGGGGTCGGTGAGAGGAGAATCGATCAATGAAAAAGGTGATGGGATTGGCAATGGCCGTGGCCCTCTGCGCCCCACTTGGTTGGGCACAGTCGCAGGGATTCGATTTCGATTGGTCCAAACTGGCGCCCAAGTCGATTGAAACCGTCGAGGTCAACCTCGACGAGCCGATGCTGATATTGGCCGGCAAATTCTTCAAGTTTAAGGGGGGGAACTCCGAAGAGGCGGCCGTCAAGGACCTGCTCCAGAACCTGAAGGGCGTCTACGTGCGCAGCTTCCGCTTCGCCAACGCGGGCGAGTACTCGCTTGCCGATGTCGAGAAGTTTCGCTCCCAATTCAATGGTGGCGGCTGGAACAAAATCGTCGACGTACGTAGCTCAAGATCCGGCGGTGATAATGCCGGCGTCTACATCAAAGCCAGCGGCGACGAGATCCAGGGCATCGTCGTCATCGCCGCTGAACCCAAGGAACTCACCGTCGTCAACATCCTCGGCAATATCCGCCCCGAACAGATCCAGCAGCTCGGAGGCAAGTTCGGCATCCCCGAAATCGGTTTGCCCGACGAGGCCAAGAAGCAACTCAAAAAAGGCCTCAAGAAGAGTAACGATGAGGACTAGCCATGAGAACCTTGTTACTGTCCGCTCTGCTGCTCGCGCCCGCCCTCACCGCACCGGCCTGGGCCGGAGACCGCTGGTTCAACGACGCCGTTGATGAGTTGGAATCCACCATGGGCGGTGAACGCGTCAGGATTCCCATGTGGGGATTGCTGCGCTTCGTCGGCGGCATCGCCACTCGCCCGGTTGGCGCCAAGGACTGGGACCTCGCCATCTTCGAGCGCATCCACCATTCTCGCCTCGACCGCCCCTTCGCCTGGCATGGTCTCGGCCCCTCCTGGAAACCCATGGTGCGCGTTCACTCGCCGGGGAAGGAAAGCGTGGCCATCTACGTCAAAGAGGAAGGCAGTTGGTATCGCGTCCTTATGGCCACCATCGACCGCAACGATGCCGTCGTCATGAAGTTCACCATGAAGCCGGACCGCCTGGCCATGTGGGTCAATAACATCCGCGGCTGGGCCGACTAAGCTATCTAATCTAGTCCGCGCCCTGCAACCGCAGCCACTTTCCTTTATGGAAATACCAGGTGACGGATGCCTTTTCGAGAAACGCATCGTCGATCCCGTGGTGCTCGATCGGCGGCGGCGCCGGTCCGCCGTATGCGCGGTAGTGTTGCAGGACGAACTCCCGCTTGACCGCGGTGATTTCACGCGAGTAGCCAATTCTGTCGCCGCCCAACCCCTGTAGGTAACCCCCGTCCTCGCTCCTGGAGATTGACTGCGGATTCGTGTCCCGGTCATTGCGGAATACAAGCAGTGTGGTCGAATGGTTCACCGAGCAGAGGACCGCCCATCCCTCTTCTCCCGTCGCGAAGAAGGCGCCGCGAATCACGTTGCGCGGCTGGCCATCGAGCACCGGCTGCGGTACCTTGCAGTTCCGTGCGCGCAAAGTCCTGGCTATTGCCTCCGGAAGCTGCGGGAACGCCTCCACCGGGAGCCGTTGAATCTTGCGCACTGCCTCTCCGGCACGCGCCTGCCAGTCCCGGCGCGCCGCTTCATCCGCCTGCCGCGCACGCGCCACCTCGGTTAAATCGATCGTAGGTAGAATTGCCTTCCGGTCAAGGTTCGGATCAAGCGCCTTTGCCCTAAGGAAGTACCGCTCGGCGAGTTCGGCCGCCCTCGCATTCGGCCTTCCCGCCTGCAGCGTCTGGTTGTACTGG
>DASRHX010000078.1:0-3404 GCA_035650295.1 Bryobacteraceae bacterium
GAGATTCGGGTTGGGGACCGCGGGTCGCGAAGGTGTACAAGCCGGCAGTGGCGGCACTGCTGCCCGATGGTCCCGCGGCGCCTTATTCGCCGAGTACGCGGATTGGTGGCGTGGAGTGGGCTCCCGCGAGCGAGATTCGCATTGCGGCCGAGGACAGCGACAACTGGCCGGTGACGTGGATGGAGGACGGGGATCAGTTCACCTCGTACGGCGACGGCAGGGGCTTCGCGCCGTTCATCGATCGGAAATTGTCGATGGGATGGGCCCGCATCAAGGGTGGTCCGGGAGATTTTACGGGATTGAATTTCCGCAGCGAATCCGGCGAGCGGATGGGCGATGGGGCGAGAGGCGCGAAAGTGAGCGGGGTACTGATGGTAGGCGGCGTGCTGTACGCGTTCGCGCGGAACACAGATAACTCGCAATTGCTGTGGAGCGAGGATCAAGGGAAAACGTGGACGTGGGGATGGAAATGGGAGAAGGGGTTTGCGTCGCCGAGTTTTCTGCAGTACGGAGCCAATTATGCGGGTGCGAGGGATTGCTTTGTTTACGTCTATTCGCAGAGTGGGGACAGCGCGTATCACTCCGACGACGGAGTGCTGCTGGCGCGAGTGCCGAAGGAGAGGATTCGCGGCCGCGATGCGTGGGAGTACTTCGTGGAGCAGAAGGGCGAAAGCGCGGTGTGGTCGAAAGAGATTGCGAACGCGAGTCCGGTGTGGAAATTTCCGGCGCATGCGCAGCGGGTAGATGCGGTGTATTCGCAGGCATTCGGGCGTGTTCTGTTGCTGGTTGGCTACGATCACTCGGGCGGATGGGGTATCTACGACGCGCCGGCGGCGTGGGGACCGTGGACGACGGCATTCCACACGAACGACTGGGGGCTTGGCGATACGCATGGGTACAGGCTTCCGGCGAAGTGGATGGCAAGTGAGACCATGTATCTGATCTTTAGCGGTTCGAACCGGACACGGCCGAACTACGATGCGTTCTGCGTGCGCCGTTTTCGACTGTTGCCGAGACGGTAGCAATGACCACGATCGAACTGGTTCGGAAACTCGAGCGGGCAGAGGCTGAGGTGTCGTTGCGCGCGGCCAACGTGTGCAAGGATCACGGCGCGGACATGCGTGTCCGGCCGGCTCTTGGCGGCTGGGCGATTGATTTCGGACCAGGAAGTCCGTTATCGCAGGTGCTGTTCGCGGGCATGGAGGGAGAGGTATCGGAAGAAGAGTTGGCGGACGTGGAATCGGCCTTCTTTGCACGCGATGTATCGACCACGGTTTCCTTGTGCCCGTTTGCGGATGGGTCGCTCGTGCGGATTCTGGGGAAGCGTGGATACCGCATCACGCATTTTGAGCACACGATGATGCGCGTCCTGAGCGATGCGGACGCCGCGGCGGCTCCGGTGCCAGGGGTACGCCTGGCCGAGCGCGCGGACTGGCCTGCCTGCACGGATGTGGTGTGCAACGCGTTTTTCCCCGAAGGCGACGCTCCCGATTCAGTGCGCAATCTGTTCGAGCTGCTGTTTGGCGCCGAAGGCGCGGGAGTGTTTTTGGCGGTGAGGGACAACACGATCGCCGCTTGCGCCGGCGTGACGGTAACGGGAGATGTGGCCGTGTTGGCGGGCGATGGTACGACGAAGCCGTTTCGAGGCGTAGGCCTGCAAAGCGAGTTAATTCGCGCGCGTTGTGCATTTGCGCGGCAGCAGGGTTGCGAACTTGCGACAAGCAGTACGGCGCCGGGGAGTACTTCGCAGCGCAATTACGAGCGAATGGGGTTTCGCGTCGCGTATACGAAGGCGCTACTGACTAAGTAGTCCAGCACGCCAAAACAGGTAGACGGCGGCGGCGAGGAACCCGACGAGGGCGCGATATTCTTCGTTGCGCCGCCAAAGACGCCACTGAAAACCGCCAACCGGGCCATACGGCGATGAGCCGGGTAACAGAAGCGGCACGCGCCCGGCATAGGCTTCGTAGCCCGGAAACAAATTCAAGAGGTGTTGTTCTTCCTGTTCCATCACCGGGCAGTAGACGAGCAGGAAAACTGCACCAAAGAGAAAGGCAAGGAGCGCGCTGGAGCCAGCCAGGGCAAGACCCATAGCAGCCAGCAGCGAGCCAAGGTAAAGGGGATTGCGCGTGAACGAATAGGGGCCGGAGACGACGAGGGCCTCGTTCTTGGCGAGGTGCCCGGCGGCCCATGCGCGCAACAGCAGCCCCAAAGCGGACACTGGCAACCCGATGATGAGGGCGGTCCGAGTGGGAGCGGCGAAATAGAGGAAGGCGGCCAGGAGCGCGAACCCCGTGGTTACGCGCAACCGTTGCACGGCATCGGCGTAGTGCTTGGGAAACCAGTACCGGCGGGTCATGCCCGGAGCGCCTCCAGCACCTGCGCGGGGGTGATAGCTGAGAGGCCTGCGTCGAGTGTCGCCGTGCGTCGATAGGAGATCGTCGAAGATGGATCGCGCAGGACGGAAATGGTATCGCAATACGGGCCGTTACGGGCGGGGTCGGTGGGACCGAAGAGAGCGACGCCGGGTTTCCGGAGCGCGGCCGCAAGGTGAAGCGGGCCACTGTCGAGGCCAATAACGGCGGTCGCACGGCGAGTGGCGTCGATTAGACCGGGGATGCCGGACAGGTGGACGGTGGCTCCGGGAATGGAGCGGAGCTGAGCCTCCTGCGCCGGCGATCCATTCAACACGAGCGGGAGGCCGAGTTGCGTTTGGGTGAGGCGGGCGAGTTCCGCGTAGTGGCCCATGGGCCATTGCTTGGCGCCCCAGCCCGCGAGCGGACAAGCGAGAACGAAGCGAGAGGGAAGCGCCCCTTCTTCCCATCCCTGCGGAATCGGAAATTCGATGCGGCGCTTGGGGCCGGTGGCGAACGTCGCGAGTTCCAAATGCTGTTCGACGACGTGGCGCGAGGTGGGACTGACCGTGCGCGAATAGAAGAGGGAAGCGATGGATTCTCGCGCGGCTTGACGCGAGTAGCCTGCGAATGTGTGCGCACCAGAGAGCCACGAGGGTAGGGCAGATTTGATGAGGCCTTGGAAGTCGATGGCGAGATCGAAGGCGCTGGCACGGAGGCGGCGGACGGCGCCGATAGCCGCGGAGAGGTCGTGCCGGTCGAACGGGAACAATTCGTTCACATAAGGATTGCCCTCGAGCAACGGCAGCCACCTCGGCTCGACCATCCAGGTGATGTGGGCTTGCGGGAGGTTTTCGCGGACGGTAGCGGCAGCGGGGAGAGTGTGCAGGATGTCGCCGAAGGCTCCGAGGCGCACGATCAAGATGCGTTGCTGGACCATCAGGGAGTCTGGAACGCGTCCGCGTGGCGCGCGTGCACGTGACGCGTGAGTGCTTCACGCCGCTGGAGATCGGCGGCCTCCTCTCGCAGGAGGCGGTGGGCGGGGAGAGA
>DASRHX010000079.1:0-4772 GCA_035650295.1 Bryobacteraceae bacterium
CAATGGCCGGCTCGGTGCTGATGCTCGCGGCCATCATCTACCTCTACAGCCGCGCCGGAACTTTCGATTATCCAATGATTCTGCAGTTGCTTGCGAGCGGCCGCCTCCAACTCACCGCCGCCGAGCAGTTGCCGTTGTTTCTCGCCTTCTTCATCGCCTTCGCAATTAAGGTGCCGCTATTCCCGCTCCACACCTGGCTGCCCGACGCCCACGTCGAAGCTCCCACCGCGGGCTCTGTCATGCTGGCCTCGGTAATGCTGAAGATGGGCTGCTACGGAATCGTCCGCTTCTGCCTGCCGATGTTTGGCAACGCCGCGCATCAATGCGCGCCCGTCATCATCGCGCTCGCTCTTATTGGCATCATCTACGGAGCGCTCGTCGCCCTCGTGCAGCCTAACATGAAGAAGCTCGTGGCCTACTCTTCGGTGAGCCACCTCGGCTTCGTCGTCCTCGGCATATTCACCTTCACGCAGCAGGGCATGGATGGCGCCGTCTACCAGATGCTAAATCACGGTATCTCCACCGGAGCGCTCTTCATGTTGGTCGGCTACCTCTACGAGCGCAGCCATTCACTCGAAATCAAATCCTATGGCGGCGTCGCCAACGTCGCGCCGACGCTCAGCGTTATCTTCATGATCACCACGCTCGCCAGCATCGGCCTGCCCGTGTTGAACAATTTTGTCGGAGAGTTTCTGGTCCTGCAGGGCGCGGCCATTGTCAGTTGGAAGTATGCTGCCTTCGCCGGACTCGGTGTCATCTTCTCGGCCTGCTACATGCTGTGGCTCTACCAGCGCGCCTTCCTCGGCGAAGCAAGCGAGAGCGTTCGGCACCACATCCACGACCTCAACCGACGCGAGATAGTGGCAATCGTCCCGCTCGTTGTCCTCATGGTCTGGATGGGCATTGGTACCGGGCCTTTCCTCAAGCCCATTAGCGCGGTCACCGCGCAAATTCTCGAACAAACGAAATTGAATGTCGAATATCAAGTGAAGGCGCCCACGCCTCCGGCCCCCTCCGCGCAGCCCGCTTCGATGGAGGTCGCCCATGTTCGCTAATTTCACGCCTCCGACAAACAGTGAATATATCCGCGTTTTGCCGGAGATTCTGCTGACGGTAGGCGGAACCATCCTCATGATTGCCGAAGGTCTTGCGGGAGAGCGTCACCGACGTGGCCTGGCGCCGATGGCTCTCGCGTTCCTGCTGCTCGCCTTCGGCGGCGCCGTGGTTGCCGGCATGGACCCTGGTCCGGCCTTCAACAACATGCTCATGGTGGACGGTTATGCGACCTTCTTCCGCCTGCTTGTCTTGATCGTCGGGATGCTCAGCGTGCTCATCTCTTCGAGCTACCTCACGCGAGAAGGTAGCGACTCGGCCGACTACTATGCCCTGATCCTCTTCTCGCTTTGCGGCCAAACGATTCTGGCCGCGGCCAACGAACTCATCATGGTCTTCATCGGCCTGGAGATCAGCTCTATCGCCACTTACGTGCTCGCCGGCTACCTCCGCAACGACAAGCGCAACAACGAAGCCGCGCTTAAGTACTTCCTGCTTGGATCGTTTGCTACGGCATTTTTGCTCTACGGTGTCGGCTGGATCTACGGTGTCACCGGGAGCACCAATCTCCAGGAGATCCACCGCTTCCTGGGCAGCCCCGAAAGCGTCTACTCGCCACTGCTGGTGAGTGCCTGCGCCGCGATGCTGTTCGTCGGTTTCGCCTTCAAAGTTTCCGCCGCGCCGTTTCAAAGCTGGGCGCCCGACGTCTATCAGGGCGCGCCCGCGCCGGTGAGCGCGTTTATGAGTGCCGCCCCGAAAGCCGCCGCCTTCGCCGTCTTCCTGCGCGTCTATTCCATCGCCTTCAGCGGGCTCACCGAGCGCTGGCAACCGATCCTCTGGACCTCCGCGCTTGCCACCATGGTGATCGGCAACTTCGCCGCCCTGCGCCAGAACAACATCAAGCGGATGCTCGCCTACTCCTCGATCGCCCATGCCGGTTATGTGATGGTCGCCGTAGTCGCGCATTCGGAGACTGGCGTTGCCGCCGCGATGTTTTATCTTGCGGCCTACGCCTTTATGAACGTGGGTGCATTCGCCATCGTTACCCACTACGTCCGCAAGGGCGAGCAATACGTCGGCATCGATGATATGGCGGGCTATGCGCGCCGCCAACCGCTCACTGCCGCGCTGTTCACCTGGTTCCTGCTCTCGCTCATCGGTGTCCCGCTGACCGGCGGCTTCTTCGGCAAGTTCTACGTTTTCAAATCGGCCATCGATTCGGACCTCATCTGGCTCACTGTACTCGGATTACTGAACAGCGCCGTCGCCGCCTACTATTACCTGCGCATCATCGTCGTGATGTACTTCCATGAGCCGACCGAGACTGCCGATACGACGCCGACGATCCCCGGCGGCATTCGCCTGGCGTTGATCGGATCGGCCATCGGAGTGTTCGTCCTCGGCGTCTTCCCATCGTTCGTGCTCGACTTCGCCAGCCGCAGTGCGATTTTGGCTCGCTAGCGATGGCTGCCGCGCCACTGGTCTTCTTGCACGGTTGGTGCGGCACGCCCGGCTCATGGACATCCATTCCGGAGGCTTTCGCTTTGGAACGCGAGGTCCTGGTTCCACAACTCACACATGACGGATCGCTTCCCCCGCTGCCTGAACGCTGCATTGTAGTTGGCCACAGCATGGGAGCAACGCTCGCCAGACGTTTGCTACGCCATCGGCCAGATGGCATTGCGGCCGCCGTATTCGTCGACGGCCATCTACCCAAACATCCACCCGACCCGGCTCGCCGCGAACCATTCCTGAAGGGGTTCCGCGAGAACTACGCCTCAGCCGCTGAAGCGTACGTCGACACGCTGTCGGGGCCGGAGACGCCGGCTTTGGTGAAGCAAGGGATGCTTGCACAGCCGGAAGAAGTGGGAATGCGCGGGTTGGAATCGCTTAACGATGCGGACGTCTGTGCGTGGCTGGGAACCGAGCAGGACAGCATCCGCGTCCCCGTGTTCGCCCTTTGGGCTTCCCCTAGCCCGATGGCACGCGTGGGTGATGAGCATGAGGCCTGGATGGGCCAGTGGTGCTCTCAACTTCGCTATGAATGCTGGCCCGGCACCAGCCACTTCTTACACCTCGAGAACCCTGCGCGCTTCACCGCCGCGCTCCGCCAGTTTCTTAAGGTGTCCGGCCTCTAGCCCAGGATATCGACCGCGTGCTCGGTCAACTTGTCCTCGGTCGCAATCAACTTGAGGTTCGCTTCATAGCTGTGCCGCGCTTCCAGGAGCGCCACCATGGAATCGCTCAAATTCACCTCGTCAGCCGCTGCCAGGTCTGCCGAGTCCACCGAAAACGGCAGGCGAGCGAGGTCCTTTGCGGTCCTCTCCAGCTTTTCCTCCGCTCTTTTCAGGCCGTCCAGCCCTAGGGGCGTCAGGTTCATCGACACTGATTCCTCCGCCAGTCTTATCGGATGTTTGCCGCAAGCTTTGAGCGGAAATTAACGTCTTCCATTGCTACACTTAAGCAAATGAAGCCGTCGCTCCTATCCCGCCGCGTCTGCTTTGCCGTGGCCGGCGCTCTCCTTTTGGCCGCGTGCAACAGCGCCCCGAAGCCCGTCGCAAAGAAGGAGCCCCCCAAGCCCGCCGAACCAGTCACGGGTTTGAAAGCCTTCTTCCAGATGTATAGTGCCGCCCGTCCCTGGGCCGCCGACCTCACTCCGATCTACTGCCAGAGCTACGAGCTCAAGGACGTTCCTTATGCCGACGGCAAGTATCCCGTCTGGCGATGTACCTTTATCTCGGAACGCAACCGCCTAATGAAAACCTACACCTATGCCGTGGTGGAGGCAGACGGTGGCATCCACAAAGGTATCTTCGGGAACAACGAAGAACGCTATTCAGGTCCACGCGGAACCAATTCGCCGTTTCCCATGCAGGCGCTGAAAAAGGATACGGACGAAGTCTTGAAGACGGCCTTGGCGACGAAAGACGCTACCGCGTACGTCAAAAAGAATCCGGACAAGCCCATCTTCTTTCTTCTGGAGAAGACGAAGGAACTGCAGAATCCCGCGTGGCGAGTCGTGTGGGGCAGCAGTATCTCGACGAGTAACTTCTCAATCTACGTTGATGCGTCGACTGGCGATTACGTCAAGACGATGCGCTAGGAGCGTTTGCTCCGGCTCCGCGTGGTCTTTGCCGGTTTCGCTTCCGCCGGACGCGGAACCGACATCTCTGCCATCCGCAACACCGGCACCAGCGTATTGCTCGGTTCGTGCTCAATTGGCTGTACGCGCTGCGCCAGCTCGCGGTTCAACGTGGAGATGAACTCCTCCATCTGACGCTGCATGGTTTCCATGCGGGCGCGCATGTTAAGGATGATCTCCACACCGGCCAGATTTACCCCCAGGTCGCGCGTTAGCTTGAGGATGATCTCCAACCGCTCCAGGTCTTCGTCGGTGTAAAGACGAGTGTTGCCGTCGCTGCGCGATGGCTTCAATAGCCCCTCGCGCTCGTAGAGGCGCAAGGTCTGCGGATGAATCTCGTACTGCTCGGCCACGGCCGAGATCATGTAAGCGGCTTTGCTGCGCGATCGCTTCATGTGCAGCCTCTTTAGATTTTCGCCCAAAGCTCGGCGCGCGGATCTTCCTCGTGCAATTGCGCCAGCTCGCGTAAAATTTCGCGCGTGCGTTCGTCCTGGGCCTTTGGCGCCTGCACGCTGACTTCGACAATTTGATCGCCGCGCTTGCCCTTGCGTGCGTTGCTCACGCCCTTCTCGCGCAG
>DASRHX010000080.1:0-8546 GCA_035650295.1 Bryobacteraceae bacterium
GCCTGTGATCGTAGCCCTGTTATCTCCGGAAATCTTGTCCAGAATGTCCGCGAGAATGAAATTGATCTGGGACATTACGGCGGAAAGATCCTCCGATCTTTAGAACTGCTGGTGAGAATAGAATACACCCAAACGGAAGCGATCAGCGGCGGCCGGCGTCCTTGCGGGCGGCTTCGATGGCGGAAGCGATTTGAGCGGCAATTCGCGCATTGGAGGCAATGAGGTTGTGCGTTTCGAAGTCGTAGACTTCGGCCCACGCTTTCCGGTCGAATGAGGCGTCGACAACGCGAAGTTTGACGTACGCTCGGGAGCCTTCGAACCCAATGCCGCCCTCGACAACCCAGCGGACGCCCAGAGTGCGGGCGATTTCCGGAAGAGGCACGGTGGTCTCACCGTATTGGCTGGCGGTGGTTCGCGAAACGACGCGAAGATTCTTGTTGCGGGCGATCTCGGTGGTGAGGACCTCGGTCGTCTGATCGGCAATGTGTGAGCGCTTGCGATCCTGGGCAAAGAGCTTGAGTGGGAGAACGGCCACGCTGCGATCCGGATCGGCCGTCGGCGTAAAGCGGTCCCAGAAAACAGATGTTGACAGGATTGCGGCCGCGGCGAGGGGCAGCACGAGCCAAACCCAGCGGCGCGGCACCGTCCCGGCGTGCGCCACGGCGCCGTTCGGACGCTGTTCGAAAACGGGCGCGTATGCACCCTTCGGGATCATGATGACCACTGTGTCAGCGGCGCCCTCGCCTGCATAATACTCGTCGAGTTTGGCGCGCAGGCGGCGGGCCTGGACGCGGACGATGGGGTCGATCTTTGGGTCGTAATCGGGGGGCCGTTGGAACACTTCGAGGCCGAGGTTGTATTCCTTGAGAAGAGTGGATTGGCCATCAAGGCTGCGCTCAACAACGAGGCGGAGAAGGCGCTTCAGTTGATCCGAGCCGGCGAGCACCTGGCTTGCCAGGACTCGTTCCAATTGGTCCCGGACGACGTCGATGGGCGGGGATTCCTGCATAGCCTCGGCAACTTAAGGCTACGACGTTTTGGGCGCGAGCGGGGCTCGATTAACCGTAACTTGGGGTGATTTTACCCCCGTTTTACTCCGGCCTGCGTCGGCCGAGGGAGCAGACTCCAGTTGTGCCGCAGCTTCGAGCGAGCGGTCCAAAGGAGATGAAATCATGAAAAACCTAACAATCGCGGGAATGACCATAATCGTGGCCGCACAATGTTTGTTGGCCGGGCCGCCGATGATCTGCCATCCGTACATAACGGGGAACGAACCCTCGTTGCCCTGGGGCTCCGATAAGAGCGTTTGGAGTGCGGTAGACCCAAAATATGACACGGCAAATCTGGCTGTTGACACAATGAAGCTGCTCGATTCGGGATTGCCGATGCTCACGCGGATGGAGACGCTGCGTCGGGCAGCGGTGTATACAAGCAAGAATTCGGCAGCTGGTCTCGATCTGGTCAGCCGGCTTATGGCACGGGCTCTGGAAGCTGAGGTAAAAGGACAAACCAATAGTTTAGCTTTATTTGACGCAGGTTTCTTCGTGGAATCCATGAAGCAACTGGGTCAGGCCTCCAAGACGAATGTGTACATAACGGTCGACGGATACGACTGGGCAAAGCGAAGCGTACCCGGCCTGCAGGACAAGCTGACAGCCGAGTTTGCGCTGGGGCTGATGCAATCCTACACCTCATGGCCCAACGAACACGTCCGGCGCGCCGTGGCGGGCGCGCAGGAGGGTTCGCTGCTGGCGCAGAATCTGGTCGCGCGATTTGACCGTGGAAGTTTAGCGGAGGTGCGGAAACTCTTGGGCGCTAAGTACGCCTCGCGTTAGCTCTGGAGGATGCGGCGGGCGAGGGCATTCGTCCGCCGTTTTGCTACACAGCCGTGTTGCCACCGTCGATCGTGAAACATTGGCCGGTGACGAAGCTCGCTTCGCCGGATGCGAGGTAAAGGGCGATGCCGCCAATTTCCTCTGGGCGGCCGATGCGGGGAATCGGCTGGGTGCGTTCGAGCGCACCGATGTAGTCGGGGTTCCTCCACAAGCTTTCAGAAAAATCCGTCTGAATTAAGCCGGGGCATATGGCATTGACGCGAATGTTGTGTGCACCGAATTCCATCGCCCACACACGCGTCATCATGATGAGTCCTGCCTTAGTGAAGCTGTAGACCAGCCCGCCGCGCTGGGGGCGTAGACCTGCAATCGAGGCGAGGTTAATGATGCTGCCGCCATTGCCGCGCTCGATCATGGAAGGCACGGTGAGACGGATCAGCCGCAGTGCGGCCAGGACATTCACCTCTGTCGTCTTTAACAAAGCTTCGTCGGTGACGTCCAGCGCTGGACCTTGGCCAATGTTTGTGGCGGAGTTGTTGACGAGGATATCGATAGGCCCCAGTTGAGCCGTGGTTTCCGCGACCAGACGTTCGAGTTCGTCCTTGCGGCCAACATGGCAAGCAATGGGGACGATGCGGCCCGGCAAAGCCGCAAGCTCGGTGGCGGTTTGCTGGAGGTTCTCGAACTTGCGGCTGGCGATGACGACGTCGGCGCCCGCCTGCGCAAGGCGTTGGGCGATTGCTTTCCCTATGCCGCGACCCCCTCCAGTGACCAGGGCGACTTTTCCAATGAGCGGGGTTAGAGCGGCCGGGATAGAAGAAGGCATGCAGAAAATGGTAGCGCGAATCGGCTAACGGCCGATGACGCGCTGCGAACAGGGAACGCGATAGCTTGTCTGCGTATTATTTGATTCCGATAACATGCATTATGTAAAATTACCTGGTAGTGGGTCAGTTTGATTTTTCTTGGGGTTGATTGTTGGATCTTCAATAAAAAGCGCCGAGGGTTTAGCACTCGGCGCTGGGCTGGTGGCTGTAGCTCGGAGGGACTACAGCAACCATTGACCAGCAATACTAACAGATTCGGACGACAGGGCCGAACCCATCTCTTGATTGGATGATGCTGGGCGTCGGGGTCGTCGGCTTACCGCCAGAAATAAATCATACCCAGCAGGACCGCGAGAGTACCGAGCACCAAAACAACCTCCAGCCGCGTCATCCGCATTGGCTCATCCTTCCGGCAAGAAAGAGGAGCCAGCCGTTGTAAGGGGTCTAGTCGGCTCTTGGATGCGCCACAAGAATAGCACCGTTAGGTTCACATCATCCGGTGAGACTGAAAATGGCACATACCGCTCCCTGCCCGCTGCGCGCTCCCAATCCTGTACACATCAAAAAAAGGGCTCACCGGAGGGATTCGGTGAGCCCGAGGGATTAGTGTTACCAGGAAACTAAGTTTGAGTGCCTGCGGTTATTGATTGCGGCCCCCTCGGCCGCCACCCCCTCCGCCGGAACGGCCTCCGCCTCCACCACCGCCGCCGTTTGAGCGAGGGCTATTTCCACCGCCACCCGAAGAGCCGCCGCCACCTCCGCTAAAGGCGGGTCCACCACCGCCACCGGAGGATCGTCCGCCTCCTCCGCCAAAGCTGGGGCTGCCGCCACTACTACGTCCGCCGAAATCGCCGCCAGAATTGCGCGGCGAATAACGGGGTTCGGAGCGCTGTTCGATACGCCCGCCGCCGCCACCGCGATTCCCAAAATCGCCGCCAAAGTCGCCGCCGGAGTTGCGGGGCGCATAGCGAGGCTCTGACCGTTGTTCAGACCGACCACTACCGCGGCTACCAAAGTCGCCGCCGGAGCGGCCGCCAAAGTTCTCATTGGAACGCTCCCGCACGATGGGTGGGCTGATGCGCGGGGATTCTGAGCGTGGTTCGCTACGGCTGGATCCACGATCCATGCTGCGTCCACCGAAACTGTCCGAGTTCCGCATGGAGCTTCCTTCGTTCGACCGGTCAATGCGCGAACCGCGATCGGAAGGCGCGCTGGAGTCGGAACTTGCACCGCGATCCATTCGGCCGCGCTGCGATGGGTTGGAGCCTGGATCGCCGAAGCGCCGCCATCCGTTGCCGCCGCTATCGTTGCTGCCGGAGCGGCCGGAAGGTTCAGACTGTCGCGAGCCGATGTCGGAACTGCGCGGAGACCCTTCGATGGCGGACCGGCCTCCACCGACGCGGCCTTCGCTCTGTCTGCCTTCGGCCGAACGGCCATCACTCGAGCCCAGCCGGCGCCAACCGTCGGACTGGCCAGAGGAGTTGGACTCATTGCGGCGCGAGAAACCCTCTACGGAGCGGCCGGCGTCCGGCGTGCCACGGGATTGGTTACGGTCGGCGCCCCGCACCGTTTCAGCGGACCTTCCCGAAGAGTCGCCAAAGCGGCGCCAGCCGGAATTGGCGCTGTCGGACGAGGCTACACGGCCACTCGATTCGACGGAGGCGGAGCGATTGCCGGATTCCCCGCCCCTTACAGCGTTCTCAGGCTGGCGGCCGCCGCGAACGACGGACTCATTGCCACCCCCGCCGCGGCGATCGCCGGCATCGACGCCGCGTGTGCCGCGATCGGCGGATTCGCCAAAGGTCCGGCGGCTCACTTGCTCCATGCCCCGGCGCTGGTCTTCGAAAGACACTCGATCGACGGCGGCGGGGCTGCGGCGTGAGTAGAACCGCTCGTTGTCGTTGCCCGACCGTGTAATACGCGAGTCGCGGTCGGAGAAGCGGACACTTTCGCGGCCGGGAGCAATCGGCACCTGACCACGCACAAGCGACGCCTGCCCGATGTCTCGCGAATTGAACGCTTCATGGCGGCCACGGCCGCTGCCGAAGTCGGATCCGTTGATGCCGGTGATGCCGTTGTTCACTCGCGAATTGCGATACGTATTGTGGATATTGATGTTGTTGACAATGGTGACGCTGTTGTCAATACGCCCGCCGTTGCGATACCCGTTGTAGTAGCGGTGACCATACCAGGGGTTGTAGCGCTCATAAGGCGCGAGCGGGATCCAGCCGACGCGTCCGAATCCGATCCCGATACCACCACCGCCCCAGCCCACGAATGCAACCAGGCCGGGCCGCCAATAATGGCGTCCACCGCCGCCGGGCCACCAGCACCAGCGATTGTTGTATTGGAACCAGCGGCCGTAGTGATATGGAGCCCATCCCCAGGAGTCGTAGCTCACCCAGGTCCAGCCATACCAATCGACCCATACCCAACGGCCATAGCGGTAGGGCGCCCAACCGACCGCGACGCGCGGGGCCCAGACACGGCCATATGGAGCCGAGTCGATCCAGTCACCTTGACCATATAGATCCTCGGCGCCGTAAATATCACGGTTCACGTACTGATAGGAGGACGACTGCGCGCGCTCCAGATCTCTGTTTCGATTTTCATTCCACTCATCCCAGGCATCCTCCCGATTGGCGGAGATAACCTGGACTTCGGGATTGGACTGGCTGCCGCGAGCCATCATGGTTCGGCCCGACTTCAGGCGCTCGGATCCTTGCGGAGTGAAGACTTCCACTTCGCCTCTGCGGACAGTCACTTCAGTGGTGTCGTCCGGGCGAACAAGGATACGATAGATGCCGCGCTTAGAGGGGCGGATGGAGATGGCAGGAGTAGCGATCTCAACGTCCGTATCGCTGTCGCGAAGTACATTGAAGGTCACCAGGCCGCGGGCGACCTGAATCTGATAGCGGCGATACTCAAGCTCGGAAAGGCGGATTTCGGCATCGCCGGCGAGGCGTACGTAATTCGAGTAGTCGAATTGCACCTCGGCTCGAGAGTTTGGGCCCGTGACCACGCGGTCCTGGACGACGACCGGACTGTTGATTGCCGCGGCGACGAACTCGCCAGTGTCGCCGCGCCGGACGCTAACGTCGCCGTTGATCAAGCTGATGCGTGCAACACCACGGCCTGGGCCATCCTCATCATCCTGCGCCAGGGCCGGAAACGGAATGGAGGCCGCTATTAGAGCCGCGGCTGCAACTGCCAGACGAACGTTCATGTGGCACCTGCCTTTCACTACTTTCCTTTACATTTCGTCTGCCAAACGCCAACTATTTGAATTTGAATGGGTTTGGGGTATCATGACGAGTTCAGAAGATGGCCGAAAACCACCACACTGATCGAGAGCGGCCAATGCGGAACCGTATTCTAGCTGCCATACGGGTTCCCTGCCTCCTACTGTTTCTTGTCGTTCTAGCGCATTGGAAGCTGGTGCTTTCCAATCAATACACATGGTTGGATACGCCGGACATTGCACGGCAGGTTTTGCCTTGGATGCAGTATCAGGTGGGCGAACTGCAGCAAGGGCGGATTCCGCTCTGGGATCCGCACAGTTGGGGCGGCCAGCCGCTGCTGGCACAGGCACAGCCCGGAACGGCGAACCCGGTGAACTGGCTGCTGTTTGCAATGCCCACGAGGCATGGGTGGATCAAACAGGCGGTGCTGCATTGGTATTTTGTTTTGATCCATTGGGCTGCTGCTGTTTTCTTCTACCTATTCATGAAGAGTTTAGGATGTCAAACCGCGGCGGCCGTGATTGGCGGCTTGGTCTACACATTGGGCGGATTTATGAATTATGTCGACTGGCCTCAGCAGAAGATGGGCGGACTGTGGACGCCCCTGGTCTTCCTTCATGTGTTCCGGGCGCTTCGAGACGACAGTTATTGGAGAAGCGTCGGACTGGCCGGTCTGTTCCTCGGGTTGTCTGTGCTGACCGGGCATCACGTGGCGCCGATATTTGTCGCCCTTGCCGTCAGCGGCATATGGATTTGGGAAATCCTGGGTCGCGAGGGGGACAGCCGAAGGCGGTTGCTGGTGGGTCTGGCGGCGATGGGCCTCGTCGCAGGCCTGGTTGGCGCAGTGCAAATTTTACCGGCACTGGAATACTCTAAGCTGGCCTTGAGATGGGTAGGAATGAGTGAACCAGTAGCTCATGATCAGCCGGTACCTTATTCTATTCACGCTGCTTATGGCATTCAGTCATTCGCGCTACTGGGAACGGTATTACCCGGTATCCATAGACACACAAATGCGTTTATGGGCCTGCTGGCCGTTTTGCTTGCCATCAGCGGCGGATGGGGACTTTGGCGCGACACAGAGCGCGGGAAGGCGGCGCAGTGGCTGACGGCCCTTGGACTCGGAGGCCTTGTTTTTGCACTCGCTGGAGAGACTAATCTTCATGGGATGCTTTATGCTTTGATTCCCATGCTGGAGAAAGCACGTAATCCTTCGCATGCCGTCCTGCTTTGGAGCGTGGGCACAGCGGGTTTGGCGGCGTTGGGTATCGACCAGCTTTTGCGCCGTGTGAATTTGGAGAGCACTAAGCGCCTGTTCCGGCGGGCAGCGCTAGGAACCGGGATCTTGTTAGGGGGATTTTGGTACGCCTACTTTGCCGTTAAGGAGGGTAAAGTAGACGGGGATTCTCGGGGGCTGGTGACAGCGTTCCTGGTAGTCATGGGGATGATGTTGGTTGCTGGTTGGAGCAATAGCGCAATTTCACGCCGTGGATTTGTGGCCGGAATGACCACGGTGATGTTGGCAGAGATGGGCAACGGGATGGCTTACCAGTATGTGAGCCTGGATAGCCACGCACGCGCCAAGGCGATCGATGCGCTACCAACCGACAGTGACTTGGTGGCATTTCTACAACAACAGCCAGGGCTTGGACGCTTTCAATGGAACGGCAATTATCACCCTCATAACATTTCTGATCTGTATGGAATGGAGACAGATAGCGGGTATTTAGCAAGTGTTACCTCAAATATATACAGAGTTGGCATATGGAGCGAGCGCGGACGCACGCTAATGGGCGTGCGATATCTGATGGCTCCGGAGCCCGACCTGGGTTGGAACAGCCTTGTGTTCTCGACTACGGACGGACGAAAGGTGTGGGAGAACGAACAGGTATTACCGCGAGTATGGACGGTGCATGAGGCGGAAGGTGGATATTCTCGCGGACAAGCATCGAGAGAAATGGAGCGCGGAACGCATGATTTCCGCCGCTGGGCGTTCCTGGAAGGTCCCGCGCCGAAACTGGAGCAGTGCACGGGCGACGATGCGGTGTACCTCTTGCGGCGGGTTTCGAACCGCGCCGAAATCTGGTCGGAGATGGCGTGTCGCGGCATGGTGGTCATGAGCGACACCTGGTATCCCGGATGGACCGCGATGGTGGACGGAAAACCGGCCGAACTTCTCGAGGTGTACGGGGCATTGCGAGGTGTCGTAGTGGACAAAGGCTCGCATCGAGTGAGCATGGTCTTTCGGCCATGGAGCGTTTATCTGGGTGCTGCACTGACGCTGTTGGGGCTGGTGTTGGCGTGGGCCCTGGGACGGCTCCGGGTTAGTGCAGATTCCGCCACCACGTGAACACGCGGTGGCCGATTGCGGTGACGACAGCGCCGATCGGCGCGACATACGCGACGGCAGTCGAGATTGAGGCACCGGACGACTGGCCAGACGTGAAAGCTACCCAAGCCGTAGCCGCGGCTATGGCTCCAAATAGGAGCAGCAACATCGTAAGCCGGGACACGCCGATAATGACGACAGAAAGCCCGGCTCCCACACCGGTGACGACGCCAGCCAAGCCGTCAAAAATTGTGAAAGTATTTCTGGAGTAGTGGTAGGAGGAGATGAGCACGCTAATCGCGCCGGCAATGCT
>DASRHX010000081.1:0-3908 GCA_035650295.1 Bryobacteraceae bacterium
TAGTAAGTCGGTCGAGCGGCAATATAACTGGCTTGGTCCAGCCAAGCCCGGCCAGCCGCTTTACTACAACAAGCCGGAAGACTGGAAATCCTTCCGCACGCTCGCCGAGTTACAAGCTGCCACTGGCCAGGAACAGCATGGGGTTGAACTCGACTTCGACATTTTCGAGGAGATGAAGCAGCCCGACGATTCCAAGAAACACGCTGTCTACCACGCGATGGATTTGAACTTCCGCCTTAAGCCCAACACGAAAGCGATCGATGCGGGCCAAGTATTGCCTACCATCAACGACGGCTTTACGGGACGCGCGCCGGATCTCGGCGCGCTGGAGTTAGGTAAACCAGTCCCGCATTATGGGCCGCGATGGCTCACCTGGCAGCCGTTCTACCGCTAATTTCACACGCGCGCGCGTGCCGCCTGCCATCCGGCGTCGAGCACCTCGCGCATCTTCTGTAGCTCGGCCGCGCGTTCGGTATTGCGAGCGAGGTTCGTGTACTCCTTTGGGTCGCGTAGCCGGTCGTAGAGTTCCTCGTCGGGATGAGGACCAGTCCAGCGAATGTAACGGTAGCGGTCCGTCACCGCCGCGCGTCCGATGATTCCATCCGGCGCCGTCACAACGCTGAACGCCGCCTTCTTCCAGGCGCGCGCCGGGTTGTCCAGCAGCGGTAACAGGCTCTGGCCCTCCAAATTCGCCGGCGGTGTCAATCCGCTCAACGCCGCTACCGTCGGATAGATATCCACGAACTCCACCAACGACCGGCATCCCTTGCCGTTTCCGGTGCTTCCAGGCGCGGCGATGATCAGCGGCGCACGCATCGACTCCTCGAACAAACTGCGCTTGTGCCAACGGTAGTGTTCGCCTAGATGCCAGCCATGATCACCCCAGAACACGACAATCGTGCGGCTCGATTGCCCCGATTTCTCCAAGGCGTCCAGCACGCGCCCCACCTGCCAGTCCATATACGATACCGACGCATAATAGGCGCGGATGGCCTCGCGCTTGCCCGCTTCGTTCAAACCGCCCATGTCCCGGGCGCGTGTGTTGATGGCAATTTCGCTCGCCTTCGGAATATCGTCGAGATCGTCCGCCGGATTCCTCACCGCCTTGATCTGGCCAAGCGGATAGAGATCGAAAAAGCGCGCCGGCGCTACGTGCGGCACATGCGGCCGTAAATAGCCAAGCCCGAGGAACCATGGCTTGCCAGTATTCGCGGCAATGGTCTCCATCGCGATCTCCGTCGCACGCTCGTCGGCCTGGTCCTTACCATCTCCTTTGAAAGCGATCACATCCCACCGCGCTTTCTTCCCCTCGGTGATGTTCCGGCCCTCGCCCACTGTGCGTTGCTCGGCTCCGGGCGGACTGATCGATACATCCCAACTCGGCGGATCGTCCCACTTATTCGTGCCAACCGAATCGGGCACGTTCATGTGGTACATCTTTCCCGCTCGCACGGACCGCCAACCGTTCGTGCGAAACAATTGCGGCAGCGTCACCACATCAGGCATCGTCTCGCGCACCGCAATCTCGTTTTCGAAAATCTTCGTCGTGTCGGGGCGCAAACCCGTCAACAATGACGCGCGACTCGGTCCGCACACGGGATACTGGCAATAGGCGCGATCGAACCGAACGCCGCGCGCCGCCAATCGGTCAAGGTTCGGCGTACGCACGATGGGATGCCCGTAGCAACCCATGGCGTTGTTCATATCATCGGCCGCGATGAACAGGATGTTGGGCCGCTCGGCCGCCGCCTTCTGGCCAAGTAGCAGGGCCGGCGCGGACAGCGCGGCAGACGAAAGGAGTCTTCGCCGGGATAGAGACATGGGCTCTATCCAATCACGGAATGTAGCCCGTGGGCAAGGCGCACACGGGCGGCGAGGTACGTGTCCTTCGGCACTCCACTAAAATAATAGTTTCCCTTGTCATCAGCCTCTACAACCGCCGCGCCGCTCGCACCGCCCGCTTCACGCGCCCCCATGACGTCGCTCGCATTGTTGTGCGCCGCGCACTTTTTCGTCGACTTATACGCTTCGGCGCTTTCGGCATTCCAACCCATTCTCGTGAGGCAACTGGGCCTTTCGCTAGGCCAGGCCGGATTCGCCGCAGGGCTTCTGCTGGTGTCGTCATCAGTTGCCCAGCCTCTGTATGGCTACCTCGCAGACCGCTTTCATTCGCGTCTATTCACAGTTCTTGCACCCGCAGTTGCCGGAGTCTTTCTCACATCGTTGACGCTTGCTCCCAGCTATGCAGTGGTGCTTGCCCTTGCCGTCCTAGGCGGCGCGGGCGTTGCCAGCTTTCACCCGCAAGCGTCGGCACGAGCTGGACATGGCATCACGACAAACAAGGGCCGTTGGATGGCTCTCTTCATCAGTTCGGGCACGCTCGGCATGGCCCTTGGCCCGACTCTTTTTTCCTTCGTCATCGCCCGATTCGGTATGGGCAGTCTGGCCTGGACCATGCTTCCAGGCCTAGGTGCCACTGCGTTGCTATTCGCTTATCTGCCCAACCTTCCGGTTTCCTCCTCGCATCGGCGCGGCATTGATTGGCCCGCGCTACGGGCGGTACGCAAACCGTTGCTGATCCTTTACCTGCTCGTATTTATCCGCTCCATCGTGCAGATCGTTTTTGCCCAATTTCTCCCCCTCTATTTAAACCACGAGCGAGGCATGGCGTACACGCATGCCAACGGCATGCTCACCCTCTACCTGGCGGCCGGGGCGCTGGGCGGGTTTGCCGGCGGCTGGCTCTCGGATCGTTTAGGTGGGCGCCGCGTGATTATGATCTCGATGCTGGGCTGTGTTCCTCCTTTGGCGCTCTTCTTCCTTTCGACTGGCCCCGTGGCTGCGTTGGCGCTCGCGGCCGGAGGACTCATCTTGCTGTTCACGATTCCGGTGAATCTCGTGATGGCGCAGGAACTGGTCCCCTCGCAAACGGGCACCGTCTCCGCGCTCATGATGGGCTTCGCGTGGGGCGCGGCGGGTTTTGTCTTCGTCCCCGCCGCAGGCTATGCCGCCGACTTCTTTTCGCTGCATCATGTGATGGCCGCGCTCCTGGTCTTCCCGATCGCCGGCTTCTTCCTGGCGCGCATGCTGCCCAAGGAACGGCACCGGACGGCGTCATGAACATTTCCGAGCTGTTCTTCTCCATCCAAGGTGAGGGTATCCTCTCCGGTGTCCCCAGTGTTTTTATTCGAACCAGCGGCTGCAACTTGCGCTGCAGCTGGTGCGACACTCCGTACACGAGCTGGACTCCCGAGGGCAGGGAGGTCACCCTCGATGAAATTTGCGCATATGTCGAAGAACACACGCATGGCCACGTCGTCTTCACCGGCGGTGAACCGCTGATCGCCCCCGAGGCCGCGGAACTCACTCGCCGCCTACGCGATCTCAACCAACACATCACCATCGAAACGGCGGGTACCGTGGCGCCCGACGGACTGGAATGCGATCTCATGTCCGTCTCGCCCAAGCTTGCGAATTCCACCCCTCATACGCGCGACGGTGGCCGCTTCGCGCTTCAGCACGAACGCCTCCGAACGAACCTCGCCGCCCTCAAGCGCCTAACTTCCGAATTCGAATACCAGTTGAAATTTGTCATCGCCTCGCCCGATGACCTCGACGAGATCCGCGCGCTTGCCGCCACGCTCCGTGCGCCAGCGCACCGTGTTTTGTTGATGCCCGAGGGCACAACCGCCGACGTACTGCAAGAGCGCGCGGCGTGGGTCGGCGAAATCTGCAAACAGGAAGGGTTCCGCTTTTGCCCGCGGCTGCATATTGAACTCTATGGCAACCGGAGGGGAGTGTAGTGCCCCGCGCTATTGAAAGTCTGATGATCCCTGGCCCGGCCGGTCGCCTGGAAGCCCTTCTGGAAGAGCCCGAACATGAGGAGCCGCGCTTTGCGGCGCTCGTCT